>NZ_JBCGDP010000011.1:0-160168 GCF_038739875.1 Flavobacterium polysaccharolyticum | reverse complement strand
TCACCAAAACAAAATTAAAATGAGAACCTATAAAACAAAAAACAGTAGCAAACCTGAGCTTGCTACTGTCTAAAATTGTACTTTTATTTTTTATTAATCCTGTATCACTTTTTCAGGACTAGACAAAATGGTGCGAAGCACCTCGAAAAAATTTTTATTGACAAGCGATTTTATTCACTCTATTCTGGTGTCTTCCACCTTCAAAATCTGTCGTTAAAAAGGTTTCTACTATTTCAACAGCTTGTTGAATAGAAGTATATCGCGCTGGAATACTAAGAACATTAGCATCATTGTGCAAACGAGTTAAATAAGCTATTTCTTTGGTCCAACAAAGACCCGCTCTTACTCCAGCATGTTTGTTTACTGTCATTGCAATTCCATTTCCACTTCCACAAATTACAATTCCAAAATCAGCTTTACCTTGTTCTACATCGTTAGCAACAGGATGTCCAAAATCTGGGTAATCTACAGAATCTACAGAATCTGTTCCATAATTCGTAACCTGATGTCCTTTTGATTCCAAATAGTGAACAATTGCTTTTTTATAATCTGGTCCTGCGTGATCGTTTCCGATAGAAATTTTCATTAGTCAATGTATTTAGTTGTGAGTGCGCAAATTTAAACAAACAAATTGAGTTTTGATGATAAATTTTACTTTTGCAACGGCTTATATTAAGTGCCAATTTAATTAAAAATTACAAAAAAAGTAGAGCACGATTAACTCACATAAAACTAGTACTTTAGTCATTATACACAATTTTCATATTTTTATAAAACACTAAAAATCAAATAATTAATACTATATTAAATGTTAATTTTTTGCATTGTTAACACCAAAACATAATTACTTGATATTCAGTTAACTTTAAATTAACACTGAATGTTAATAAGTATGGAAAGAAAATTAGAAGTTTTTTTAGATAGTAATTAAAAAAAATGTAATCCAAAATAGGAATGAATAAAACAAAAAAAGTTTGTGTAATTTTTAGAATACTTATCAATAGCTAGTGATAGTTTATTAACAAGTTTTTTGAAATTACTTATTTACATTTTGAATTAAAATTTGGTTATTAACAGTTGTTAATTACAATTTAAAATAGCCTTAAAACAAAGTAATTAAGTATTAAAAAAGATGTTAATAACTCTAAATAAAAAAGTAAAACTCCATATTTAAACATTTTCTAAAAAAATTATTGCCATTATTAACAAGCTATAATAACCATTAAAAAATATTTAAATTTTAAATTTTCTTTTTTATTATTTTAATGAATGTTGACAACTTTGAATTTTGAAAAAGTAGGGTAGGAGCTGTTAGACAATTTTCAAATGGTTATTGAGATTGTCTAAAATGGTTTGAACAGTTTCGAAATCGTTGGGATGTACTTTGAGTTTGATTCCGCCCAGCGCATTGGTGTAAAAAGGAGCTACTGAGAGAGTGATTTCGTTTTCAAAGAAAAAAGGGATTTTTTCTAGCTCTAAAATGTGTTTTAAAACCACTATTTCATGTGGATAAGTAAAGACTGCTATAGTTTTAAAATCTTCCATGAGGGTTGTTTTTATAAAGATAAATAAAATATTTAAAGTTATATTTTATTTAAAACTAAAGGACATTTACTGTTTACCGTTAACTATTTTGTAATTTTAAACTTTATTAGAAAAGATATATGCGTAAAAGATTAAGAAAGCCAATCAAAAAAGAAAAAGATTTTAGCGATAAAATTTTAAAAATATTGGCTCAAAACCCTAATAAAGGGTTTAACTACAAACAAATAGGAGCTACGCTCGAACTAGATGATACTCAAAGTAGAAATCAAATTATTAAGGATTTGAAACTTTTGGCTGCTGCCAAAAAAATAATTGAAAGCGAACCAGGAAAATATCTTGTAAAAGCCATAAGCCAAGATTATTACGAAGGAACCATCGATATGACGGGTCGTAAGACGGCTTATTTTATTTGTCCTGATTTTGAAGAAGATGTTTTTATTCCAACCAATAATCTGAATAGAGCTTTAGACAAAGACAAAGTAAAAGTCTATGTTTATAATCGTAGAAAAGGAAAACGTCCTGAAGGTGAAGTCATTGAAGTAGTCGAAAGAGCCAAAACTGATTTTGTGGGTGTAATTGACATTCAAAAGAATTTTGCCTTTGTTTCTACTGCCAACCCTAAAATGTACACCGATATTTTTATTCCAAAAGATAAAATAGGAGAGGCAGAGCAAGGAGATGTCGTTCTGGTTCATATCGAAGATTGGCCTAAAAGAGCCGATAGCCCTTTTGGTAGAGTAGAAAAAGTATTAGGAAAACCTGGAGAACACGATACAGAAATTCACGCTATTTTGGCGGAATATGGTTTGCCTTCTGAGTTTCCTATCGAAGTAGAAACCTTTGCTCAAAAAATTGATACTACGATTCAAGAAAGTGAAATAGCCAAACGTCGCGATATGCGAGACACACTCACTTTTACCATAGATCCAAAAGATGCTAAAGATTTTGATGATGCCTTGTCTTTCAAAAAATTAGAGAATGGTAATTTCGAAATTGGGGTTCATATTGCCGATGTTTCGTATTATTTAGAAGAAGGTACAATACTCGATGACGAAGCCTATCAACGCGCCACTTCGGTGTATTTGGTAGATAGGGTAGTACCTATGTTACCTGAAGTTTTATCAAATTTTGCTTGTTCGTTACGACCACAGGAAGAGAAATATACGTTTTCGGCTATTTTTGAATTGGATGCCAAAGCCAAAGTAGTTAACCAATGGTTTGGAAGAACCGTTATTTTTTCAGACCAACGATTTGCGTATGAAGAAGCACAATACATAATTGAAACCAAAGATAATACCATTCCAATAGCAACTTCAATCACAGGAAGTAGCTATGTTGTTGCCGACGAAATTGTTGAAGCTACGCTCAAAATGGATGAGTTAGCCAAAATTTTAAGAAGAAATAGAATGAATGAAGGTGCTATTTCTTTTGATAAAGTCGAAGTAAAATTCAATTTAGATCAAGAAGGAGAACCTGAAGGCGTGTACTTCAAAATAGCCAAAGATGCCAATCATTTAATTGAAGAATTCATGCTTTTGGCCAACAGAAAAGTAGCTGAATATATTGGAAAACAAAAGAAAACGTTTATTTACAGAATTCACGATGAACCTAATGAAGATAAGCTAATTGCAATGCAAAATGTGATTGCTAAATTTGGATACAAAATTGACTTTAGAAACAAAGGCGATATCTCCAAATCATTGAATGCTTTGATGGAGGAGGTGAGTGGTAAAAAAGAACAAAATTTGATTGATACTTTAGCCATTCGTTCGATGAGTAAAGCCAAATATTCAACGGATAATATTGGTCACTATGGATTAGCTTTTGATTATTATTCTCATTTTACATCACCCATTCGTAGGTATCCAGATGTAATGGTGCATAGATTGTTACAGTTTTACCTCGATGGAGGAAAATCGGTAGATGAAGAAACCTATGAAACAAAATGTTTACATTCTTCGACTATGGAAGGTTTGGCCACAAATGCAGAACGTGATTCTATCAAATACATGCAGGTTAAATACATGCAAAACCATCAAGATCAAGAATTTTTGGGTGTAATTTCAGGAGTAACGGAGTGGGGAATCTATGTTGAAATCATCGAAAATAAGTGTGAGGGTATGGTAAGAATTCGAGATATTAAAGAAGATTATTATACTTTTGACGAGAAACAATATGCTTTGGTAGGAGCTACTTCCCATAATTTATTACAATTAGGAGACGAAATTTATGTAAAAGTTAAGAATGCTGATTTGGTTAAAAAACAATTGGATTTTCATTTTATTAGAAGTAATAATTAATAAAAAATAAGTTATGAAGAAGATAGTAGTGGTAGTTACATTGTTTTTAACGAGTTATTTACAAGCGCAAGTCACCAAGAATTTAGGTGATTTTGATAGCGTAAAAGTATTCGATAAACTTACCGTTAAATTAGTTCCATCTAATGAAAATAAAGTAAGTATAACTGGAACTAGAGCGAATGAAGTTGAAGTAATCAATAAAAATGGTGAAGTAAAATTACGTATGCCTTTCCCAAAATTACTTTCAGGTAATGATATTAAAATACAATTGTATTTCAAAAAAATAGAAAGTATCGATGCTAGCGAAGGCAGTTATGTGTCTAGTGATTTTCCATTCAAACAAACTATTTTATCTGTAAACGCCAAAGAAGGAGCACAAATAAAAGTAGAATTTGATACCGAAAAAGCTACTATTAGAGCAGTTTCTGGAGGTATTTTAGACTTGACAGGAAAAACCAACAATCAAACGATTACGATTGCTTCTGGTGGTGTTTTAGAAGCTAAAGATTTAATCAGTTCTCAAACTACTGTAAACGTTTCTGCTGGAGGAAAAGCCGAAATACACGCTACAACCTTAGTTGATGCAAAAGTGAAGGCTGGAGGCTCTATTTACATTTATGGTAAACCAAAACAAATCAATCAAGAGACCATCCTTGGTGGGACTATAATTGAAAAGTAGTACTTAGTGATTAGTTGTTAGCACTAATTTTATTATTCACGAAATAAACGTTTTAAAATTTATAATGATTAATGATATTTTAGCTGGAATTCCTTGGGGAATTTTTTTAAGTTTTATGATTGGCCCAGTGTTCTTTATTTTACTAGAAACTAGTATTAGTAAAGGATTTAGAGCCGCAATGGTATTTGATTTAGGTGTTATTTTTGGTGATATTGTATTTATTTCTATCGCTTATTTAGGAAGTTATCGTTTGATAACTAGTCTTAAAGACGAACCTTCTTTATTTATTTTTGGTGGAATTGTGATGTTGGCTTATGGTATAATTTCTTTTATCAAATTGCGAAATACAGAGAAATCTCCAGAAGAAATTTTACAAGATGAAATCCTAAAAAAGAACTACGGAAGTTTATTTATGAAAGGCTTTTTCCTGAATATTATCAATATTGGTGTGTTGGGTTTTTGGTTAGCCGTTATCATTTCTGTTGGTCCTAAAATGGACATGCAAACTTCTAGAATGCTTACTTTTTTCACATCGGTTATCCTTTCTTATTTGTTAATTGATTGTATTAAAATTGTTTTGGCTAAAAAATTAAAATCAAAAATGACACCTACTAACATTCATAAAATTAAAAAAGGAATTGCTGTAGTTTTAATGATTTTTGGAATTGTTTTAATAGCACAAGGTGTTTTTCCAGGTAAAAAAGAAATGGTAAAAAATGCCTTAGAAAAGATAGAGTAGAAGCCATTTCTATTCAAAAAAAGATAAAAAAGCTTCTGAATTTCAGAAGCTTTTTTTGTTTAACTACACTTTATTTAGTATTCTATACTATCATATTTTATAAAATAATGAGTAACTAATCAGGTATTTTTTTGACATTAATTGCCTCCAACTTTAGTTGGAGAAATGAAATTTTTAAAGGCTTTAGCCAAAATTTATTGCTTTTATTTGGCTAAAGCCAATGCAATCAATCTCCATCATAACTCCAGCTAAAGCTGGAGGCAATTGAAAGTAAGACAAGCTGAGTAGTTACAATAATGATAAAAAAAGAGATACATTTATGCATCTCTTTTGAGTCATCGTCCGAATTCGAATTGTTTCTTTATCTAATTTTTCTTAAAAATTAGCCATAAAAAAACCTCCAAGTTTCCTTGAAGGCATTAAAGTCATCGTCCGAATTCGAACTGTTTATTTATCTAATTTTTCTTAAAAAGTAAACATAAAAAAAACTCCAATTTTCCTTGAAGGTTTGTAAAGCATCTTCTGGATTCGAACCTTTTCTTTATCTAATTTTTCTTAAAAATATCCATAAAAAAAACTCCAATTTTCCTTGAAGATTTATAAAGCATCTTCTGGATTCGAACCTTTTCTTTATCTAATTTTTCTTAAAAATATCCATAAAAAAACCTCCAAGTTTCCTTGAAGGTTTCAGAGGCATCGTCCGGATTCGAACCGGAGTAGGAGCTTTTGCAGAGCCCAGCCTAGCCGCTCGGCCACGACGCCATTGTTTAAACGGATTGCAAATGTAATACAAAAATTCCAAAAAGCAAATTTCAAATTCCAAATAAAAAGAGAATACCTTTTTTTAGTTTTTTAAATTTACTTTTTAGTTTCACTCATTATAATTGTAACTGCTTCTACGTCACCACCAATAGGAGGATTTATTTTTGAAACTTCAACCTCAATTTTTGTAATAGTTGGAGCTTCATTCATAGCACGAACAATGATTCTATGAGCTACATTTTCCAATAATTCCGATCTAATTGCCATTTCTTCAAATACAATTCGGTTCAATAATACATAATCTACGGTATCATTTAATTTGTCTGATAGTGCTGATTGTGTTAAATCGGTTTCAATTTCTAAATCTACTCGGTAATCTGAACCTATTTTTGATTCTTCAATCAGACAACCATGATAAGAAAAGGTGCGTATATTTTTTAGTTTAATTTTGCCCATTATTTGATGAAATAAAGTATTTTTTTCTTGCGTTAAAAGTACAAATTCTATTGTTTTTTTTAATGGAATAAATAAATAAAGAACCCTATTATACCTAGATTGCTCAACAATTTTGATAACTTTGCCGTTCAAATTTCAATATAATGGCTGCAGAAGAAAAATCACTTCATTTTATAGAACAAATCATTGAAGATAGTATTGCTAATGGTTTTCCTAAAGAGCAATTACGCTTCCGTTTTCCACCCGAACCTAACGGTTATTTACACATTGGCCATGCCAAATCTATTTGTCTCAATTTTGGTTTAGGTTTAAAATATAATGCCCCAGTTAATCTTCGATTTGATGATACGAATCCTGCAAAAGAAGAGCAAGAATACGTAGATGCTATCAAAGAAGATGTAAAATGGTTAGGTTTTAATTGGTCTGAAGAATTGTATTCTTCGGATTATTTTCAGCAATTGTATGATTGGGCTATTCTTTTGATTAAAAAAGGAAAAGCTTATGTAGATAGCCAAACTTCAGAAGAAATGGCTGCTCAAAAAGGAACTCCAACGCAACCTGGTGTTGATGGACCTTATAGAAATCGTACTATAGAAGAAAATCTTCAGTTATTTGAAGGAATGAAAAATGGTGATTTTCCGGAAGGAAGTCATGTTTTGAGAGCCAAAATAGATATGGCTTCTACTAATATGTTGATGCGTGATCCATTGATGTACAGAATTTTACATCGCCATCATCATCGTACAGGTAATGACTGGAATATTTACCCTATGTATGATTATGCTCATGGTGAAAGCGATTATTTGGAACAAATTTCTCACTCTATTTGTACTTTGGAATTTGTAATGCATCGTGAATTGTATGACTGGTTTTTGGATCAAATTTATGATACCAATAAAGTTAGACCACATCAATATGAATTTGCTCGTTTGAACTTGAATTATACCGTTATGAGCAAACGAAAATTATTACAATTGGTTCAAGATAAAGTAGTTAATGGTTGGGATGATCCAAGAATGCCTACTATTTCAGGTTTACGTAGAAGAGGGTATACCGCTGCTTCTATTCGTAAATTTTGTGATACTATTGGTGTTGCTAAGCGTGAAAACATCATTGATATTTCTTTATTGGACTTCTGTTTACGAGAAGATTTGAATAAAAAAGCACCTAGAGTAATGGCTGTTTTGGATGCTGTTAAATTGGTTATTACCAATTATCCAGAAGACAAAGTGGAATGGTTAGACGCCGAAAATAATCAAGAAGATGAAGCTGCTGGTTTTAGAAAAGTGCCTTTTTCACGTGAATTATACATTGAAAAAGAAGATTTTCTTGAAGTGGCTCCAGCTAAATTCTTCAGATTAAGCATTGGTAATGAAGTACGTTTAAAAAATGGCTATATTATTAAGGGTGAGTCTGTTGTTAAGAATTCTGACGGTTCGATAAAAGAAATCCACGTTACTTATGACACGGATTCTTTGAGTGGAAGTGGGAGTGAAGCCAGCAAACGTAAAGTAGCTGGAACGCTTCATTGGGTTGCTATTAATCACGCTATTGAAGCAGAAGTTCGTTTGTATGACCGTTTATTTACAGATGAAGCACCTGATAGTCATAAAGAGAAAAGTTTCTTAGAATTTGTAAATCCATCATCTTTGCAAATTGTAACGGGTTATGTGGAACCAAGTTTACAGGAAGCGGTTTCTGGTACTCATTATCAATTTCAAAGATTAGGTTATTTTTCTGTTGATAAAGATGCAACTGCTACAAAATTAATATTTAACAAAACGGTTGGTTTGAAAGATGCTTGGGAGGAGAAAGACAAGAAAGAAGCGAATCTTTTGATGAATACTCAAAAAGAAATTAATAAATACGTTAAAGAAAAAGATGCAGACTTAGCTTCTGCTTTATTAAGTTCAATTGTTAGTAATATCGAAAGTATTGACAATTATAGTTTATTAACTCAAACGGTTAGTAAGAATATTAAAAATGATAATAACGCCTTATTGTTTTCAAATTTAATTCTGAAATATTCAGGTAAGATTTCATTTAAAGATATTGCTACAGATTCTTTACAAAAATTGTATACTATGTCTTTAAAAAGTCAATCTTCTTTAGTAAGAGACATTGTTACTGAAAATTTACAAATTGACCCCATACATTTGGATCAATTTCAAGCTTTAATCTAATTTTTTTAATTATCAATTTTACTTATGAGAAGCATCCTTTATCGGGATGCTTTCTTATTATTATAAATTTCTATTGTTTTTTTAAAAATAATTATTTTTTATTATTAAAAATGACTCTCATAAATTAATTTTAAGACAATTTTTTTATTTCTTCGACTCAATTTACGTCTTTTAAATTTTCTTTTAAATAGAGGCTTTATTTTAATTTTAACTTCCTTTTTTTGATAGTTTTTCATGTTATTAACTTTGTTTTGTTAATAAAGTAGTATCTTTATAAGTAGTAATCACTAAATTTCAACTATCATGTCAAGTAATACAGGAAATACCATTTTAGCAATTTTAACAGGTGCTGCTATTGGAGCAGGAATTGGAATTTTATTTGCTCCGGACAAAGGAACTAATACAAGAAGAAAAATTCGTGAAGGAGTTGATGAAGCTAAAGAGAATTTAAATGAAAAGTTTTCTGAAGTTTCTGAAAAATTAATTGATAAAGCTTTTTTGACTAAAGATGACTTTGAAGAAAATTTAGATAAGTTTGTTTCTAATGCAAGTCATAAAACAGAAGATGTTATTACTTATCTTGAAGAAAAGCTTGCGGCACTAAAATTAAAAAATGCCAAATTTCAAAAATAATTTTTAATTATGGCTTTAGATGAACTAAAAGAGAAAACAGAAGATATACAAGAACAACTTCAAGCTTACATTGAAAGCAACGTTGCCTATTATAAACTTTGGGGTTTTAAAGTGACTATGAAATCAACTACAATGATTTTGAAGTTTTCTTTAATATTGTTATGCTTTTCTATGGTTTTATTATTTTGTTCTGTTGCAGCTGCTTTAGCTATAGGTAATTATTTAAATAGTAATGCTTTAGGGTTTTTAGCTGTTGGCTCTTTTTATCTTTTAATTACTTTTTGTTTATTTATGATTAAAGATAAAATTGTTGAAGGACCAATTTTAGAGAAGTTTTCAGAAATCTTTTTTAACGATTAAATTATGGAGTCTAAAAAATATTCCTCTTATGCAGAGATTGATCGTGATTTAGAAATTTTGAAATTGGAAAAAGAAATCCATTATCAAAAATTACTCCTATCTTTTCAAAAGACCAAAGAGAGTTTTGAACCTCAAAACATTATCAACAGTTATTTAGCTTCTTTTAAAACCACAATCTCAAATAATTACGTTCAAATCATACAAACAGCCATTCCCTACATTATTGGTTGGTTTATAAAGAGAAAAAGAGGCCGCTAAGCCTCTTTTTTTGGATTATACTTCATCAGAATTTCCTTCTTGTATGTCTTCTGGTGGTTGTTGCTTTGTAATTTCTTTTGGTTTAACGCGTTCTGTTTTTTTCATCATTTCTCCCACTTGACTTGAAGCAGAGAAGGAGGCAATCATATTATTCAGCATATCACTTCCAGCTTGTGGAGAGTTTGGTAATAATATTAAGTTAGAATTTGCATCTGCTCCAATAGCTTGTAGCGTATCATAGTGTTGTGTAACAACAATTAAAGCTGATGCTTCTTGAGAATTAATGCCTACATTATTCAAAACTTCTACACTTTCTACTAGTCCACGTGCAATCTCTCTTCTTTGATCTGCAATTCCTTGTCCTTGTAATTTTTTACTTTCAGCTTCCGCTTTTGCTTTGGCTACAATCCTTATTCTTTGTGCTTCTGATTCAAATTCTGCTGCTGTTTTTTCTCTATCTGCTGCATTTATTCTGTTCATTGCGTTTTTTACTTGAATATCTGGATCTATATCTGTTACCAAAGTGTTGATAATATCATATCCGTAAGTAGTCATTGCTTCGTTCAATTCTCTTTTTACTGCTATGGCTATATCATCTTTTCTTACGAAAACATCGTCCAATATTAGCTTTGGAACTTCAGCCCGTACTACATCAAATACGTACGCTGTAATTTGATCGTGTGGAAATTCTAGTTTATAAAATGCTTCATAGACTTTATCTTGAATTACTTTGAATTGTACCGAAACTTTCATTTTGATAAAAACGTTATCCTTTGTTTTGGTTTCAATCAGTACATCTAATTGTTGAATTCTAAGATTTACTCTTCCTGCAACTCGGTCTATAATTGGAATTTTGAGTTGTAAACCTGAGTTTCTTATGCTTGTAAATTTTCCAAAACGTTCAATAACTACTGCTGTTTGTTGTTTCACAGTAAAGAATGAAGACAATAAAATTAATAATCCGAAGACTAGTAACACAATTAAAATAGGATTCATAATTCTTTTTTTAAGATTAGTTACTGTTTATACGTTAGAATACTTTTAATGTTACAAAAAAAAATAGCTCCCCATTTGGAGAGCTATCTTTTACAAATTTTTAATGGCCTTTTGTATCCTTGATATGGATTCTTCTTTTCCAATTATTTCTACTATATCGAATAGGTGAGGGCCTTTTAGTGCACCAACTAAACTTAATCTAAACGGTTGCATAATTTTACCCATTCCAATTTCATTTTCTGTCATCCAATCTTTTATGGTTGTTTCGATTGTATTGGATGTGAAATCAGTGATATTTTCCAAGATTTTTATTAATTCAAGCATTAATCCTGGTGTTTCTTCTTTCCAATTCTTAGCCGCTTTTTCATCATATTGATTAGGTGCTTCAAAAAAGAAAACACTTAAATCCCAAAATTCATTTACAAAATGTGCTCTTTCTTTGATTAAAGAAACGACTTTTGCTAACTTATTGATTTCTATTTCTTCAGATTTTCCAGTACTTTTTGCAACTATTAGTTGAAATTGTTTGGCTAATTCTTCATCTGATTTATGAATTAAATATTGATGATTGAACCATTTGTTTTTCTCTGGATCAAATTTAGCTCCTGCTTTGTGCACTCTTTTCAAATCAAATGTTTCAGCTAATTCTTCTAAACTAAATAATTCTTTTTCTGTACCATCATTCCATCCCAATAAGGCTAAAAAGTTCACAACAGCTTCTGGAAAAAATCCTTTTTCTCTGTATCCTGATGAGATGCCTTCAGTTGTTTTCCATTCTAGTGGAAATACTGGAAAGCCCATTTTATCACCATCTCTTTTAGATAATTTACCATTTCCAATTGGTTTTAGAATCAACGGTAAATGTGCAAATTTAGGTACTTCCCAATCAAAGGCTCTATACAACATTACGTGTAACGGCATTGATGGTAACCATTCTTCACCTCTAATTACGTGCGAAGTTTCCATTAAATGATCATCTACAATATTTGCCAAATGATAGGTAGGCATACCATCGCTTTTAAACAGCACTTTATCATCTAATAGATTGGTTTCAAATTTTACATCACCACGAATGATATCTTTTAGATGTAGTGTTTCATCTATCGGTGTTTTAAAACGTATAACATAATCTTCTTTGTTAGCTATTCTTTTTGCTGTATCTTCTTTTGATATAACTAGAGATGTATCTAGTTTTTCACGAATAGTATGATTGTAGATAAATGTTTTACCTTCAGTTTCGTATTGTTTTCTTATCGTATCTAATGCTTCTGCAGTATCAAAAGCATAATAGGCATTACCTGATGCTATTAATTGATCAGCATATTGTTTGTATAGTTCTTTTCTTTCACTTTGTCTGTAGGGCCCAAATTTTTCATTTTTTCCAATGGTTTCTTCTGGTGCTATTCCTAACCATTCTAAAGCTTCCATTATATACTCTTCAGCACCTTCAACAAAACGTGTTTGATCTGTATCTTCTATTCTTAAATAGAAAGTTCCATTATTTTTTTTTGCAAATAAATAGTTAAAAAGGGCAGTTCTTACACCACCAATATGTAATGGTCCTGTTGGACTTGGTGCAAACCGCACGCGTACTGGTTTTGACATTTTTTCAAAATTTTTTTGCAAATATACGATTTTAGTCTCCTTTATTCTTTTAGTACTGTTACTTACCAACCTTTTGATTATTTTTTTAACTTTTTAATTCATATAAAATTGTACTTTTATAGGTTATATCATCAATTTTAATTAATGTGAATACATCTACTATCATATATCAGAAATTAGAAGCTTTTATAAAGAAATTTTACACTAATGAGCTTTTACGTGGAACGTTGTTGTTTATTGGTTTCGGTCTTTTGTATTTTCTATTTACTCTTTTTATTGAGTATTTTTTATGGTTGCAACCCGCAGCTAGAACTTTTTTGTTTTGGACATTTATTCTTGTTGAAGTTTATTTAATCATTCGTTTTATTGCTTTTCCAATATTTAAATTATTGAAATTGAAAGAAGGAATTTCTTACTTACAAGCCTCAAGAATTATTGGTAGTCATTTTCCTGAAGTCAGTGATAAATTACTTAATTTTCTTCAGTTATCACAAAACACAGATGTTAATTCTGAACTTTTATATGCTTCAATAGAGCAAAAATCTCAAAATTTAGCACCCATTCCTTTCGGGAAAGCTATTAATTTTAAAGCTAATAAGCGTTATTTGCCAATTGCTTTAATTCCTATAGTTTTTCTCTTACTCTTTTTTGTTTCAGGAAATAGTAATGTTATTTCACAAAGTTTAAACCGAGTCATTCATTATAAAGCATCTTTTGTTAAACCTGCAGCTTTCCAATTGATTATTCAAAATTCTAATTTAGTTGTTCAAGAGAATGCTGATTTTATTCTAAAGGTTAAAGTAATTGGATCAGTGTTACCTGAAAATGTTATGCTTTTTATTGGTGATGAAAGTTATTTTATGGAACAAGTTTCTCCAAGTATTTTTCAGTATAAATTTTCATCAGCTACAGCATCTACTGTTTTTCATCTTGAAGCTAATAACGTAGTTACCCAAGATTATCAATTGAATGTTATTGATGTTCCTTCAATTTCTAGTTTTGAAATGATGCTTACTTTTCCTTCTTATTTAAAACGTAGATCTGAAGTTATTAAGGGAACAGGTAATGCAATTGTCCCAGAAGGTACTTCTGTTGAGTGGAAGATCGCAGGTTCTTCTACTGAATCTGTTGTTTTTAATTCAAATTCCCTTTCTTTTCCTTTCTTAGTGGGTGATGATTTTTTTGTTTTTAAAAGAAATATATTGCAAAATACAGATTATCAAATTGTTACTTCTAATAGTTCTATTAAAAATTTCGAAAGATTAAATTATCAACTCAATATTATTAAAGATCAATATCCTTCTATAGAGGTGAATCAAGCACCTGATAGTCTTAATGTTGATAAGAGTTTTTTTGTCGGTAAAATTGGTGATGATTACGGTCTTTCTAAACTGCATATTGTTTACTATGAAAAGGGAAAACCATTAACTTCTAAACGTGGAACATTGCCAACTAAGTCTGGTGTTTTTGATCAATTTGTTTTCTCTTTTCCAGGTAATTTGCCAGTTGCAGAAGGTACCGCTTATGAATTTTACTTTGAAGTTTTTGACAATGATGCTATACATCATTTTAAGAGTTCACGTTCTATCATTTTTAGTAATCGTGTTAGCACTCAATCTGAAAAAGAAGATGCTTTAATCGAACAACAAAATTCTAATTTGAATAGCTTAGAAAAGGCTTTACAAAAGCAAACCAAGCAATTTTCTGAATTGGAGAAATTAAATAAAGTTTCTAAGGAGAAAAAAGATTTGGAATTTAAAGACCAACAATTGGTTAATGATTTTATTAAAAAGCAAGAACAGCAAGATCAATTAATGAAATCTTTTTCTGAAAAAATTAAAGAAAATTTAAATAAAGATAAGTCTGCTGATAAAGATAAAATTAGTCAAACATTAGAAAAAAGATTGGATAAAGTTACTGAGTCTATTGATAAAAACAAACAATTATTGGATGATCTTAAAGAGTTAAATGATAAATTGAACAATGAAGATCTTCAAGATAAACTACAACAATTTAAGCAATCTAGTAAAAATCAAGTAAAGACTTTAGAACAATTGGTAGAGCTTACCAAGCGTTATTATGTTGACAAAAAGGCTGCACAGATTGCTGAAAAACTAGAAAAATTATCTAACGAGCAAAATAAGTTAGCTAATGATAAAGAGAATAATTTTGAATCTCAAGATAAAATTAATAAAGAGTTTGATGCTTTAGAAGAACAGTTGAAAGATGTTTTAAATGAAAATAAGAGTTTAAAATCTCCTATGGATATTCCAAACACTAAAGATATAGAACAAAATATTAAGCAAGATTTAAATAATGCTAAGGAACAATTAAGTAAAAATAGTAGAACGAAAGCTAATAATTCACAAAAGAATGCTGCCAAGAATATGAAGAAAATGAGTAGTAAATTAAAAGAAGCTATGGCTAGTGGTGAACAAGAACAATTACAAGAAGACATCAAAATGCTACGCCAAGTTCTAGATAATTTATTAGCTTTTTCTAATTCTCAAGAAGATGTTATGAAATTATTTAAATCCACAAAGGTGGGTTCATCAACTTACAACAAGAATTTAAAAACTCAGCAAAATTTAAAAATTCAATTTAAACATGTTGATGATTCTTTGTTTGCTATGTCACTGCGTAATCCTAAAATAGCTGAAGAAGTTACTAAAGAGATTGGTAATGTTCAATACAATGTAGACAATGCAATTGATAAATTAGGTAATGGTATAGTTGCTAAAGGTGTCTCACATCAACAATTTAGTATTGCTTCAGCTAATAAACTTGCTGATTTTTTAAGTGAATCTTTGCACAACATGCAGATGGATTTATCAGGTATGAGCAGTGGTAATCCAAAGCCAGGCCAAGGCCAAGGAATGCAATTACCAGACATTATATCCAGACAAAAAGGTTTAGGAGAAAAAATGAAACAACAAATAAAAGGTGAAGGTAAGAGTTCTGGAGGTAGTAAACCAGGTAGTAAGAATGACTCAAAAGGTAATCAAGGTGATGGAGGTAACGATGGTGAAGGGGATGCTAAAGCTATTATGGAGATTTATAAAGAGCAGAAATATTTACGTGATGCTTTGCAAAATGAATTAAATAAAGCGGGCATGAACGGTAAAGGAAATAATGCTTTGGAGCAAATGAAACAAGTCGAGAAGCAACTTTTGAATAAAGGTTTTAAGAATGAAGTACTGCAAAGAATCCTTAATTTAAATCATGAATTATTAAAGCTTGAAACTGCATTACAACAACAAGGACAAGATTCAAAACGTCAATCTGAAACTAATACTAAAACTTTTAATAATCCTTCTAAGTCATTGCCTAATAACTTATTGGAATATATAAATAGTATTGAAATATTAAATAGACAATCACTACCTTTGCGCTCCAATTTTAACCAAAAGGTTCAAGAATATTTTAATAAAAATGATTGATTTTAATTTTGAAACAGATTTTACTTTAGATAATGAACCAGAGTATTCTTCTTGGTTGTCTAGAGTAATTCTTTCCGAAGGCAAGAAGGAAGGTGATATTTCTTATGTTTTCTGCAATGATGAATATCTTCACAATATTAATGTTGAGTATTTAAACCATGATACTTTGACTGATATTATAAGTTTTGATTATTCTCTAGGCAATGAACTGAATGGTGATATTTTTATCTCAATAGAACGTGTACAAGATAACGCTTTAGATTTTAGTGTGTCTTTTGATGAAGAATTAAAAAGAGTTATGGTTCACGGTATTCTACACTATTGTGGTTATAAAGATAAAACCGAAGAAGATGAATTATTAATGAGGGCAAAAGAAGATGAAAAGATCAAATTGTTTCACGTGAAACAATGATGAATATGCATTTCAATAAGATTTAAGCTCAACACCTTTTTAAAATTCATTATAGTTTCACGTGGAACAGTGTTTTTATAAAAAAATACATTTTATTTTACATGAAACTTTTACTTTTCATAAAGGTTGTTGTTTTGTTTCACGTGAAACACTTTTGATTTATAAAAGTTTTTATAGTTTCACGTGGAACATTTTTAAGTTTTATAAAGGTTGTTGTTTTTGTAAATTATCATAAACTTTACAAAAGTTATTTTTGGTTTCACGTGGAACACTTATACCTTGTAAAGTTTATTGTTTGTTTCACTTTAAATATTTTAATTTTATTTTACTTTTAAATTTTTACAATGTTTTTAAACGAGTATGATGTAATTGTTGTTGGTGCTGGACACGCAGGTTCTGAGGCTGCGGCTGCGGCTGCTAATTTGGGATCAAAAACGCTTTTGGTTACCATGAGTCTTCAGAATATTGCGCAAATGTCATGTAATCCTGCAATGGGCGGAATTGCTAAAGGCCAAATAGTTCGCGAGATTGATGCATTGGGTGGTTATTCAGGTATTGTTTCTGACAAGACAGCAATTCAGTTCAAAATGTTGAATAAATCTAAAGGGCCGGCTATGTGGTCACCACGTGTTCAAAGTGATCGTATGCGTTTTGCTGAAGAATGGAGATTGATGTTAGAGCGTACTCCTAATCTTGATTTTTATCAAGAAATGGTTAGCGGTTTAATAATTGAGTCTGGAAGTATCAAAGGTATTAGAACTTCACTTGGTGTAGAAATTCGATCAAAGGCTGTGGTTTTAACTAATGGTACATTTTTAAATGGTTTAATTCATATTGGAGAAAAACAATTTGGTGGTGGTAGAGCAGGTGAAAGTGCTGCTTATGGTATAACAGAAGATTTGGTTAAAGTGGGTTTTCAATCAGGAAGAATGAAAACAGGTACGCCCCCAAGAGTGGATGGACGCTCTTTGGATTATTCGAAAATGAATGAGGAGAAAGGGGATGCAAAGCCAGATAAGTTTTCTTATTCAGATGAAACTTCTCCACTTGTACATCAACGCTCTTGTTATATGACGTATACTTCTAATGAAGTACATTCTATTTTAAGAGAAGGCTTTGATCGTTCTCCAATGTTTAATGGACGCATTAAAAGTCTAGGTCCACGTTATTGTCCATCTATTGAAGATAAAATTAATCGTTTTGCTGATAAAGAAAGACATCAGCTTTTTATTGAACCAGAAGGCTGGCATACTTGTGAAGTATATGTAAATGGTTTTTCTACTTCTTTGCCAGAGGATATTCAATTCAAAGCATTACGTTCTGTTGCAGGTTTTGAAAATGTAAAATTCTTTAGACCAGGATATGCTATCGAGTATGATTATTTTCCACCTACTCAACTTAAACATACCTTAGAAACTAAATTAATTGATGGCTTGTATTTTGCTGGGCAGATAAATGGAACGACAGGTTATGAAGAAGCAGCATCGCAAGGTTTAATGGCTGGAATCAATGCCCATTTAAAAATTCAAGAAAAAGCGCCTTTAATTTTAAAACGTGACGAAGCATATATTGGAGTGCTTATTGATGACTTAATTACTAAAGGAACAGAGGAACCTTATCGTATGTTTACTTCTCGTGCAGAGTATAGAACGTTACTTCGTCAAGATAATGCAGATTTTAGATTAACGCCTTTATCTTATGAAATTGGTTTAGCTTCTGAAAAGCGTTTACGAAGAATGGAGCATAAATTAAATGAATCCGAAAAGATGGTTGCTTTTTTCAAAGAAACTAGTGTAACGGTAGCAGAAGCAAATCCTATTTTAGAATCTAAAGAAACAGCATTAATTTCTCAAGGAGATAAAATGTTTAAAATTTTCTCTCGTCCTCAGATTGATTTAGAGGATATTTTGAAGTTTGATAAAGTTAAATATTATATTGATCAAAATAATTTAGATCAAGAAATTTTAGAACAAGCAGAAATTCAAGTGAAGTATTCAGGATATATCGAGAAAGAAAGAAATAATGCTGATAAGCTTACTCGTTTAGAAGAAGTAAAGATCCCAGAAAATTTCGATTATTCGAAGATTAAATCTATGTCTATTGAAGCAAGGCAAAAATTAGAAAAAATTCGTCCCGTTACTATTTCACAAGCTTCACGTGTTAGTGGTGTGTCTCCTAGTGATATTTCTGTACTTTTGATTTATATGGGTCGCTAAACTTATTTGATCTTCAATGTGCGTTTATTTTGTTCCACGTGAAACTAAAAATTGTATTATATAACTATTCCTCTTATAAAGAGGAATAGTTTTTTATTAAATTAACCTACTCATGAATATTTTATCAAAAAAACATTTTCTTACCGTAACAGATTATTCAGTTTCTCAAGAGGTTTTCGAATTGTATCACGACGAAGCTTTAGACATGTTGATTACACATCCGCAACCTAGTTTAGACAATTTAGGAAAGTACTATGAAAGTGTAGACTATATTTCGCATACTGATTCAAAACGTAGTTTATTTGAAAAAGCATATCATTTTGTAAAAGGAATTGCTTTAAAAAACAAACTGCAATTAATTAATACCGAACAATCTTCAAAAGGACAACTTTTGGATATTGGCGCAGGAACCGGAGATTTTTTGCTAGTGGCTCAAAACGATGGTTGGAAGACTACTGGAATTGAACCTAGTCAGAAGGCCAAAACCATTGCAGAAGGAAAAGGAATTTCTTTTGTAAAAGATACAACCGAATTAGCTTCAAAAAGTTTTGATTGTATCACCATGTGGCATGTTTTGGAACATGTTCCAGATTTGGATTTTCAAATAAAAGAGTTAAAGCGTTTATTAAAAACAACTGGAACTTTAATTGTAGCGGTACCCAATTTTAAATCTTTTGATGCCAAGTATTATCAAAATTTTTGGGCGGCTTATGATGTACCGATTCATTTTTGGCATTTTTCAAAACAATCGATCCAAATGCTTTTTCAAAAAGAGAATATGTCGCTAAAGAAAATCCTTCCAATGAAGTTTGATTCTTTTTATGTGAGTTTATTATCTGAAAAGTACAAAACTGGAAAAATGAATTTTATAAAAGCTTTTTTTATTGGTTTACGTTCAAATTGGAAAGGAAGTCAAAATAATGAGTATTCTTCACATATTTATGTGCTCAAAAACAGCTAAAATTGATTTAAAGCCTTTTTAAGCGTTAATTTTGATCAAGATTAGCCAAAACCATGTTTTTTTTAGAATAATTGCGCATTTTAAAGCTATTGAATTCAATTTTAATCAAGTATTTTTATAGAATAGTTTTCTCTTATAATAAAAATTGATATAACTAAAAATACGCATTTTACAAACTTTCTGTTGATGCTAACTATTTTTTTATATTTTTGTCATACATCATAAAAAATAAAATTAACTCCAATGAAAAAATCATTACTTATCCTTGCCATCGCAATAGCGTTTGTGTCTTGTGATAAAAAAGCAGAAGTAAAAGAAGTAAAAACGGCATATGTGGACACTTCTGAATTAATGAAAGAATATACCGAAGCAAAAGATCTTGAAGCTAAATATAAAGCCCAAGCACAAGAAAAAGGTCGTCAGTTAGAAGCTGAAATTAGCCGTTTTAAACAAGAAGCTGCCAATTTTCAAGCACAAGCACAAGCTAATGGTCAAGAATGGGCTCAGAAGAAAGGTGCAGAATTGCAAAAAAGAGAGCAGCAATTAGGATATGCACAACAAGCATTATCTCAACAATTACAAATGGAAAGTGGAAAAGAAATGGATTCTTTAGTAAGTGGTGTAAAGAAATTTATTAAAGCTTACGGAAAAGAAAAAGGTTATGCTTACATCTATGGTACAGGTGATGCAGCTTCTATTTTGTATGCAGAAGATAAATTTGATATTACTAAAGATATTATTAAAGCTTTGAATGAAAAGTACAAAGCAGGTGCTACTAAAGAAGAAAAAGAAGTTAAGAAATAAGCTTTTTTAATGCTATAAAAGCCTTCATCTATTTAGATTGAAGGCTTTTTTTTTGGATAAATGAGATATGTTTTTTTGTTGTTTAAGTCTCATAATTTTATTTTTTTATTGATTTACAATAGTTTACTTCTACTATTTTTTAATACTTTAGTTCTTTATTTATACGCCTTATGCAAACTCTTTCTCAAGCCGCTGCTTACACACTTCAGTTTATTAATCAAACGAATCGCTCTGTTTTTCTAACGGGAAAAGCAGGAACCGGAAAAACCACTTTATTAAGGAAAATTATTCAAACTACGCATAAAAATACCGTGGTCGTTGCGCCTACAGGTATTGCGGCTCTAAATGCCAATGGTGTTACTATTCATTCGATGTTCCAATTACCTTTTGGGGCTTTTATTCCTGATTATTCTGAACCTCAGTTTTTAGAAAATTCTAAGTTCGAAACCAAATCTACTCTAAAGCGGCATTTTAAAATGGGTGGACTCAAGAAAGCGGTTATTCGTAATATGGAATTGCTTATTATTGATGAAGTTAGTATGTTACGCGCTGATTTGTTAGACGCTATGGATTTCATGATGCAAACCGTTCGTAAAAATTCAAAGCCTTTTGGTGGTGCTCAAGTTTTATTTATAGGAGATTTACTACAATTACCACCTGTTGTCAAAGATGAGGAATGGCGAGTTTTGCGTAACTATTATCGTGGAAAATTCTTTTTTCATTCGCATGTTTTGGTTCAAGAACCTCCATTGTACATAGAGTTATCTCATATTTACCGCCAAACAGATGATCGTTTTATTTCTGTTTTAAATCACTTGAGAAACAATGAAATAACAAAAGAAGATATCGAAATTTTAAATCAATATGTTCAGCCTAATTTTGATCTAAAAACTAATGAAGGGTATATCTGTTTAACGACACATAATGTCAAAGCAGATGCTATTAATACTGAATCTATAAAAGAATTAACGGGGAAATTATATCGTTTTTATCCTGAAATTACGGGAGATTTTCCAGAGAAGATTTATCCATTGGAGTCTCAATTAGAACTTAAAGTAGGAGCCCAAATTATGTTTGTCAAAAATGATTTATCATTTGATAAACAATATTTTAATGGAAAAATGGGAACAATTGCTTCATTAACCGATAAAGAAATTCGGGTACATTTTGCTGAAGAAAATAAAACTATCGAAGTTGAAAAGTATGAATGGCAAAATATTCGTTATAAAGTTGATCCTTTGACCAAGGAAATTGAAGAAGAAGTTTTGGGAACGTATGTGCAGTATCCCATCAAATTAGCATGGGCGATTACGGTTCACAAAAGTCAAGGATTAACGTTTGACAAAGCTGCGCTTGATGTGTCGCAAGTTTTTCTTCCTGGACAAGCATATGTTGCTCTGTCGCGTTTACGTTCGTTAAATGGCCTTATTTTGCTTTCTCCGCTACGGATGAATGGTATTTCGAACGATCAAGAAGTAATGGACTATGCTCAAAATAAAGCCAGCGAAACGTATTTACAATCCGCATTGCATTTCGAAACAAAGAATTTTATCTTAGATTATTTGTGTACTACATTCGATTGGAAGGATTTAGCACAAGAATGGCGCAATCATTTTTTTAGTTATGGCGAAGTATCCGAAGCTTCTATAAAATCGAAACATGCGCAATGGGCCAAATTGCAAGCTCAAACTATGGAACAACTTTTAGATCCTGCCTCTAAATTTGTTCTTCATTTGAAAAAATTATTTGCTACTGAAACCGTTGATTTGAATTACGTTTTAGAACGAATAAATGCAGCATTTGCCTATTTTTGGAAACCGATGGATGCCTTGGTGGAAGAATTGCTTTGGAAGTTAGAAGAAACTCAACACAGCAAAAAGGCCAAAGGTTTTTTCGAAGAATTGTCTCAATTAGAAGAACTACAAACCAAAGCGGTTTTAAAGCTCATGAAAGCCCAGCTTTTGGTCGCTACGGTGGTTCCAGGAGAACCTATTTCAAAAGAAAAACTAACTTCACCAGAAATAAAGAATTACATAAGTAACAAAATAGAAAAAGTAAAGGCTGCTTTTAACGAACAAAACACTTCTTTACTCGAAGAAGAAGCACAAATTGTTCGCTATTCTACTTCCAAAAAAGGGCCAAAAGAGAAAAAGAAAACTACCGTTGAGCAAACTTACGAACTTTGGTTGCAGAAGAAATCGATTACTGAAATTGCTTTAATGCGAATGATTACCAAAGAAACGGTGATGCTTCATTTGACTAAATTAATTGCTGAGCAAAAAATACAAATAAATACCGTTTTATCTGAGGAAAAAATTTCCGCTTTAACCGAGGCTTTCTTTGGCTATCAAGAAGAATCTTTAGCGCCATTAAAAGAGAAACATGGCGATACTTTTACTTGGGAAGAATTAAGGATGTTTAAAGCTAGTTGGAATTCCTAAAAGGTGCTGAATACTTATAAAAAAACCTATTCTTTTAGGAATAGGTTTCGTTTGTTATAGGGTCTGAATCAAAATCCAAGCATCAGGATTCTCATATTCAATGATTTCTTTTTGAGCTTTTTGAGCTTCAGCAAATGTTGCATAACTTCCATAAACTACTGGATAAAGACCGTTTTTGTTTTCAGGAATTCTTCTGGCATCGTAACCCAGTTTCTTTAAGGCTCTAAGTTCTTTATTAGCATTTTCTTCACTTCTGTAAGATCCTGCCATGATATGATATTTAAGAGACACTACTTCTTTCTTTGGAGTTGTGTTCACTGCAAGGGTCACGTTTGTAATAGGACTTTCTATAAAAAAAGTGGCTTCTTGAATCTTATTTTGTACCTTTTTCTGTACTGAAGTCTCTACCAAAAGAGTCTCGTTTTCAATTTGTTTTTGATATATACTATAGCCTACACTAGAGGTTATACCCAAACCTAAAACAAAAATGGCTGCATAACGCAAAAACGGATAGCGTTGACCACTTGTTTCTTCCTCTTCAGTGGTTACAGCAAGGGTGTGTTTAATAACTGGTTCTTGGACTAGAGTTTTGGCCTCTACTGCTTTTTCAAACAATTCTCTTTTTACGATAGGAGAAACAAAAGGACTCAATCCAAAAGAAGTCGTCAAGTAATTGTTGTTGTCTTCGGCAGTGAATACTAAGTTAGCATCGGCATTTAATCGAAACGTACCAATGTTTTTGAAGGAAAGAACACCATGTGTTTCCAATCTTTTTTTCCAATTAAAAACTTCAAATTGAATAGCACTTACGGCATAATCATAAGAAGTTTTTTCCGCTTGGGCAATATGATGGGCTAATAAACCATCATTGTTTTTTAAATTCGCATTAAACGAAATCATTTTTTTGGGTGGAAAAAATGAAGTAGTACTTTCTTGCAATTGTGCGGACTGCGTTTCGGTTAAAAAAGCACCAAATCCTGGTACAGCTACACATTGGTAACGGTACAAAAGCTGAGAGATGTATTGTTCGATTTTCATGTTAACAAAGTTAGCTATCCAAAATAGTTATCAAAATTTTATTCACAATTTTTATTAACAAATTGGATTAAATTTTATATTTTTCACTTTCAATTACTTAGTGAATTATAATTTAAATGCAACGATTTCAACTTCTTCTAAAAGCAATGATTGGCTTTTAGATTTAAAGTTAAATCTTGTTTTAAAATGGTACTTCCAAATAAAAAGAAACAGTTATTTTATTTTTTACACGCCAAAATCAAAAGTATACGCATGACCGAAACCGCATTATTTTCTCTGTTAGCCCTTCAAAGTGTAGAAGGAGTAGGCGATATCCTCGCAAAAAAATTAATCCATCATTTTGGTGACGCAGAGTCTGTTCTCCAAGCCAAATCCCATCAATTGGCAGCTATTGACGGAATAGGAGCCATTTTGCTCAAGAATATTAAAGACTCCAGTATTTATCAGAAAGCCGAAAGTGAAATGAATTTTATTCAAAATAACGGCATTTCGGTTGCTTATTTTCAAGACGAAATCTACCCTGAAAGATTGAAGCATTGCTTCGATAGCCCATTGTTGTTGTTTTCTGCGGGTAACATCAATTTGAGTCAGCAGAAAATCATTAGTATCGTCGGTACGCGACAAATCACTTCCAACGGAACTGAGTTTTGTAAAAAATTCATAGAAGAATTGGTCCCTCTAAACCCAGTTATTGTAAGCGGTTTTGCCTATGGAGTGGATATTGTAGCGCATCAATTGGCAATGGAATTCGGCTTACAAACCATTGGTGTTTTGGCACATGGCTTAAATCAAATCTATCCCAAAACCCACAAAAAATATATGGCTAAAATGGAGCAAAATGGCGGTTTTTTGACCGAGTTTTGGAGCAGCTCCAATCCTGACAAAGAAAACTTTGTGCGTCGGAATCGTATTGTGGCCGGAATGAGCGAAGCTACCATTGTCATAGAATCGGCTGAAAAAGGCGGTTCGTTAATCACCGCCAACATGGCCAACGATTACAACCGAGATGTTTTTGCCGTTCCAGGTCGCGTTACCGATAAATACAGTCAAGGTTGCAACACTTTAATCAAAACCCAAAAAGCCCAACTGCTCACCAGCGCTGCCGATTTGGTATATCACCTCAATTGGGACTTGAAAACTGAAACCAAATCGGTTCAAAAACAATTGTTCGTTTCTTTAGATCCCGAGGAGCAAAAGATTTATGACTACTTGCTACAATCTGGCAAAGAAATGCTCGATAGTATTGCAATAGATTGTCAATTGCCTACTTTCAAACTTTCAAGTTTACTCTTGAATATGGAACTCAAAGGAGTTATTCGTCCTTTACCAGGGAAATTGTTTGAAGCGATTTAGATGAGAATTTTTAATTTGGGCGTGTCCCTACGTGAAAAACTTCGGGTCGGGCTGTACGTTCCCGCTTTTTTAGTAAAGGCAAGAAAAATGCCTTTACTAAAAAGAGCTCCACTACCATCCCTCACGCACAATGTCATTAAGTTAACGAATTGCTCTTTTTGTTTTCACGCAGATTTATGCAGAAAAATGAATGAAAATCTGCTGAATCTGCGTGCTATTTTTTCTTTTCCCTCTTAATTTAATGACATTGCCCTCACGCGAATCCTGATCTTAACTTATAATTTTCATTTTTCTTCACAATAAATCATATTTTTGAAATAAAAATCAATAATGAAGTTATACGCTATAGAAACCGGAAATTTTAAGCTCGACGGAGGCGCTATGTTTGGCGTGGTACCCAAAACCATTTGGAACAAAACTAATCCCGCAGATACCAATAATTTGATAGACATTGCCGCACGTTGCTTGTTAATCGAGGAAGGTAATCGTTTGATCTTGATCGATACAGGAATGGGCAACAAACAATCCGAGAAGTTTTTTGGATACTATTCGCTTTGGGGCAGTCATTCTTTGGATGCTTCCTTAGCAAAGCACGGTTTCTATCGCGAAGATATTACCGATATTTTTATGACCCATTTGCATTTTGACCATTGCGGTGGAAGCATTCAGTGGAATAAAGACAAAACGGGCTATGAACCCGCTTTCAAAAATGCTAAATTCTGGACCAACGAAAACCACTGGCAATGGGCCACACAACCCAATGCGCGTGAAAAAGCATCGTTTCTGTCCGAAAATATTTTGCCCATGCAAGAAAGTGGGCAATTGAATTTTATCCAGCGACCCGAAGGCGATTTTGGTGCATCAACGGAAATGGGTTTTGATATTTTCTACGCCGACGGCCACACCGAAAAGCAAATGCTACCCCACATTTCTTACAACGGAAAAATCATCGTTTTTTGTGCCGATTTGCTCGCTACGGCAGGTCACATCCCATTGCCTTATGTGATGGGTTATGATACTCGCCCGTTGTTGACTATGCCAGAAAAAAATAAAGTGCTCACCGCTGCTGCCGATCACAACCACTTTTTGTTCTTAGAACACGATGCCCATAACGAAATCATTACGGTACAACACACCGAAAAAGGTGTTCGATTAAAAGAGGTTTTTACATGTGAGGAGGTTTTATAAAAGACTGTTAATATGTATAAAAAAGCCCCTTTTCTTGTAGAGAAAAGGGGCTTTTAAAATTAAGATTAGTGAGGTTTTCTATTTATTCCACTATTACTTTTCTAACAGTAGTTTCGCCTTCACTTTCTATGTACATATAGTAAATTCCTTTTGGGAATTGCTCCAAATTAGCGGTAGTACTAGTGCCATTACTACTAAATGGAACGTTCATTAGCTTACCTAAAGCATCATATACCACCACTTTGATAACTGTGACGTTTTCAATAAAAATAGATCCTTTAGTTGGATTAGGATACACACTTAGTTTTTCAAAGACAATATCCGAAGTAGATAGATTAGCACAAGATTCAGAATAAGAAGCAGTGGCATCTTTACTAAAAGACCAATTGGCATCAGCATACGTTTTGCTATCTACTTGAATACAAGTTAAATTAGGATTTCCTTTGGTTAAATAGTAAAGAGCGTTATTGTTGTATCCATTTTTTAAATTCAAAATAGTCAAAAGATTGTCTTTCACATTTAAGTCTGCAAGTACTTTATTGGTAGAGACATCAAATTTTTGTAAACTATTTTTATTGGCCTGAATGATAGTTAGTAAGATGTTCTTGCTAACGTCCAAAGAGGTTAAATTATTAAAATGGCAGTAGAGTTCAGTTAGTT
The DNA here is from genome assembly GCF_038739875.1 of Flavobacterium polysaccharolyticum. NCBI lineage: Bacteria > Pseudomonadati > Bacteroidota > Flavobacteriia > Flavobacteriales > Flavobacteriaceae > Flavobacterium > Flavobacterium polysaccharolyticum. The sequence goes on along the minus strand of NZ_JBCGDP010000011.1, from coordinate 133,139 downwards.
TTAAATTTTTAGTGACATCCAACTGTGTTAAACTATTGATACCACAATCAAGTACCTCTAAATTTTTAAAATCTTGAATTCCAGTCAAATCTTTAATTTCCGAAAATTGTAAATTAATAGCTTTTAAGTATTCGACACTGGTAGTTTTTACCTTTCCGTTTTTACCGTCATTATCAATCCCTAAAGCAATTAATTTTTCTTCAAATTTAACATCAGGAATAGTGGTATAAACAACAGTAGAAGAGCAGTTTAAAGAATAGTCAGATGTTGTATCTTTTTGTGTAAAATTGGCTACGGCATAAGCAACATCATCCACTAAAATACAAGAAAGAGCACTATTGTTTCTTGTATCCAGCATAGACAATAATGTATTTTTACCATTTTTTAAGTTCAATGTAGTCAGCACATTGTCCTTGCAAATAAGTGTTTCTAAAAGTACATTCTTAGAAAGGTCTAAACTAGCAATTTTATTATTTCTGCAGCTTAGTGTTTTGAGCAGTACATTCTTGCTGACATCTAAAGCTGCTATCTGATTGTCAAAACAAGCCAAATAAGAAAGGTTTATGTTTTTAGAAACATCAAGCGTGGTAATTAAATTATTGTCACAATACAACTCTGTTAAAGCTATGTTTTTACTAAGATCGATGGTCGTGAGCTCGTTAGAACTGCATATTAATGTTTTTAAGGATTTAAAATCTTGAATTCCCGTTAGGTCTTTAATCCCAGCATTCATAATACTAAGATCAGTAAGCAATTCTATACTTGCACTTTTTACTTTTCCGTTTTTACCATCGGTATCGATGCCTAGTAAAATTAATTGATCCTCAAAACTTTCGTCTGGAATTAAAGTATATGAGGTACAATCAGTTGCATTAAAAGAAGCGGTTGCATCTTTTCTAGTAGACCAATTGGTATTAGCATACGTCTCATCATCAACCAAAATACATTTTAGATTTGAGTTTCCAGTAAGATTAATTGCATTGGTTACTATTAAGGTGTTTTTACCATTTTTAAGATTCAAACTAGATAGTTTATTGGAAGTACAATAAAATTGGTTCAGCGCTATATTTTTAGAAACATCTAGTGAGTTTAATTGGTTGTTGGAACAATTTAAATAATTTAAAGCTATATTTTTAGAAACATCTAGAGTAGTTAATTGAGTAGAGATACATCCTAAATGCCTCAAATCAATATTTTTAGAAACATCTAGAGAGTTTAATTTGTTGTTGGAACAACTTAAATATTTTAAAGCTAAATTTTTAGAAACATCTAAAGTAGTTAATAGGTTGTTATTACAAATTAAAGAATTCAAAGCCAAATTTTTAGAAAGATCTAGTGTAGATAATTTGTTAATTTCACAATCTAGGTAATTCAAAGCTAAATTTTTAGAAACATCTAAAGTGGTTAGTTGGTTGTTGTAACAGTTTAAAGTAGTTAAAGCAATGAAATCCTGTATTCCTGTTAAGTCCGTTATTGAACTAGAAGATACATCAAGTGAGGTTATCGTAGCTATACTTTCTGTAACAACTTTACCGTTTTTGCCATCTCTATCAATACCTAGAGCAATTAATTTGTCTTCGAATTTAGCATCTGGAATAAGCGTATAAATAGTACAATCCAAACTAAAACTAGCTATAGCATCTTTGGTAGTCGTCCAACTAGCAGCTGTAGTAAGATTTGCAACTTGTATACAAACTAATGTTGGATTATTAGAGCAGTTTAAAGTCGTAATTGCCGTATTTTTTGAAAGATCTAATTTTTTCAATTGATTTCCAGAGCTATTTAAAGTAGCTAATGCTACAAATCCTTCAATTCCTTTCAAATCGGTAATAGTGCTATTAGAAACGTCTAATGCTGTAATAGTTGCAATACTTGAATTTAATACTAAACCATTTTTACCGTCTGTATCAATGCCTAATGCAATTAGTTTGTCTTCAAATTTAGCATCTGGAATTTGTGTCACTGAAGAGCAGTCATAAGAGGAATAAAATGCTGAAGCATCTTTTTTAGTTGCCCAATTCGTGTTGGAATAAGTTAAATCATCAACAGCAATGCATCGAAGATCCATGTTATTTAAGAAAGATGTCGTAAAAGGGATACCTAAAGAATTTCCATATATATTTTTATAACCTACGTTAGCTGATGATAATAAAAAATTATTGTTATTATTTTTTAAATTTAAACTAGTCAATTTATTGAATTGACAGTTTAATATTTGTAAAGCATTGTTGTTACTTACATCAAGTTGTGTAATTTGGTTATTATTACAAACTAAATATTTTAGTAATTTATTGATACTTACGTCTAGGTTAGTTATTTTGTTGTTGTAACATAATAAACTTTCAAGATCTTTGTTTTTTGACAGATCTAATGTTGTCAAGTTATTATAGCTACAATCTAAATATTTTAAAAGAATATTATTAGTTAAATCGATATTGGATAAATTAACGTCTCTAATATTTAGTTGTTCAAGTTTCGTATTTTTTGAAAGATCTAAAAAAATATATTTGTTTGTACCTCCATTATTACCACAATTCAAATATTGCAGATTTGTATTTAATGTTACATCAAGACTTTTTAATTGATTTGCAGTACAATATAAACCAGTAAGGTTTAAATTATTACTTACGTCTAAAGTCTGGACTTTATTATACTCAAAATCTAATTTTGTTAAAGCAGTATTTTTTGTAATATTTAAGACACTAATAAGATTTGTGTTAAGATTTAAAACAGATAAATTCAGGTTATTGGAGACATCAATTGATGATAATTTGTTTAAAGAACAATCTAGATTTATTAAAGCTGAATTTGTTGAAAGATTTAAAACAGTTAATTCGTTACTGTATAAATCTACAGATGTAAGTAATGTGTTTTTTGAAAGATCAATTGCATTTATTTTGTTTATTCGACAAGTTAAATTAGTCAATAAAGTACATTTAGAAATATCTATATTATTGATTTTATTGAAATTACAGTTTAAAGTTTCTAAAAGTACATTTTTAGAAAGATCAAGAGAGGTTATTTGATTACTATAACAACTTAAAGTTTTTAACGCAACAAAACCCTGAATCCCTGTTAAATCAGCAATATTACTTATTGAAACATTCAAATCTGTCACTTTATCAATGTTGTTTGTCAATACTTTACCATCAGGAGCACCTGAATCATATTTAAGAGCGATTAATTGTTTCTCAAAATTAAGGTCAGGGATCAAGGTATATTGTGATCCTAGAGACGAAACATCAACCACAGAAACATTGTCTACCAAGATTTCTGAGTTCAGCGTACCTGTTGTCCAGATATCTACTTCAATAGATTCGCTTACTGTTGGTGTGTAGTCAAATTCTATTTTTCGCCATTCGCTACTAGAAGTTACAGCATCTGTTTTTTTGGTAATTTCTGTTTTAAAAGTGCCTGGCTTGTGATACAAACTTAAGTCAATGGCCGAAAAAGAACCTGTAACGAGTTTGTGATACATCGTAATGCGATACGTTTTGCCCGCTACAACCGGAAAAAATTCGCTATTGATGTAATTAAACGTTCCACTAGTAATTTGCATTTTAGTACTCGAGCTTCCATTTTGTGCCGAAGTGCTTTGGAATACTAATCCGTTAAAATATCTAAACCAATTATCTGGTTGAGAGGAGGATGCCCAGTTTTCGAAATTACCATTGGGCACCAAACTGGTTTGGGCTTGCAAGGTAATCGTCAAAAACAAAAACATCAAAAGTAATTTTGTTTTCATATTAAAAATGTATTTTGTAATAAAGTACTGCAAGTTTATGAAAACCCTTTTGTTTTAACTAATTAATTGATTGATAATAACAATTTTTTTGTTTTGTAAATTTTATAGGCTTTACATCCGTCTTTATCACAAAAAACAGTTAACAATTGTACGCTATCTAATTCACTTCTCTTATTTTTGGACAGAAAAACTAATTCAAATAGATCATCGAATGAAAAAAATAAAATACACCCAATGGGCATTAGTATTGGCATTGGCTTTTTGTTTATCGGGTAATGCACAAACTGCCAAAACATTTACGGGTAAAAAAGGAAAATTAACCGAACAACAATTACTACGTTGGTCGCATTTAGATTTGGCTACAGATAGTATTCCTGGTATGAGTGTTGACAAAATGTATGCGGAGTTAATCAAAGATAAAAAAGGCAATAAAGTTATCGTAGGTATTATCGATTCTGGAGTGGATATCGAGCACGAAGACTTGAAATCAGTGCTTTGGACCAACAAAAAAGAAATTGCTGGTAACGGTATTGATGACGACAAAAATGGTTATATCGACGATGTACACGGTTGGAATTTCTTGGGCAACGATTTACACGAAACCCTTGAAATGACGCGTATTGTGAAAAAAGGCGACGATGGTTCAGCTACCTACAAACAAGCCAAAGCAGCCTATGATAAAAAATATGCAGAGGCGATGCAAGGCAAGCAACAAGTTGATTTTATTATCAATGTTGACAAAGTGGTGCAAAAACACTTGCAAAAAGAGGTGTATACGCTAGATGAAGTAAAAGCCATCTCAACTACAGCGCCTGAGTTGACCAATGCGAAAGCTGTGATGACTCAAATTTTGGCCAATGCTGGAGGGAACTTTAAGGATCAAATCGAAGAATACCGTAAGTATGTGTACGATCAATTGAACTACAATTTGAATTTGGAGTTGGACGGACGTAAAGTTGTCGGAGACAATCCAGAAGATATCAAAAACATCAAATATGGGAACAATATTGTTTTTGGTCCAGATAAAGAAGAGGCCTTACACGGGACTCACGTTGCGGGGATTGTTGCACAATCACGAAACAATAATTTAGGTGGAGATGGGATTGCTAACAATGTTGAAATTATGACCATTCGTGCCGTTCCAGACGGAGATGAATATGACAAAGACATTGCTTTGGCTATTCGTTATGCAGTAGACAATGGCGCTAAAGTCATTAACGGAAGTTTTGGAAAAAGTTTTTCACCACACAAACAATGGGTGTATGACGCTATCAAATATGCTGAGAAAAAAGATGTGCTTTTTGTACACGCAGCGGGCAATGATGGACTTAATATAGATTTAGCCGAAAATGCTAATTTCCCGAATGATTCAGACGATAACAAAATAGAATTTGCTTCGAATGTAATCACGGTTGGTGCTTTAAACTATAACTATGGCGAAGAGGTAATTGCTGGTTTTTCTAATTATGGTGCTTTTAATGTAGATGTTTTTGCTCCAGGGGAAGAAATCTATGCTACCATCCCGAATAACAAATACAAATATTTGCAAGGAACTTCAATGGCTTCTCCAAATGTAGCGGGTGTAGCGGCAATGATTCGTTCTTATTTCCCAAAATTATCAGCCAAACAAGTAAAACAAATCTTGATGAGTTCTGGAACACCGTTACCATCAAAAGTAGTTGTTGGCGAAAAGAAAGAATTGAAAAACGCTACCGAAGTAGGCAAATCAGCTGCTATGGTTAATGCTTATAATGCTTATAAAATGGCAGAGCAATTGAGTAAAAACCCAAAAGCGAAAATGACAATACAAGGGTAAAACCTTTCAGTAATTAATGTAATATATAGTTATGCGAATAAAAAAAATAGTTTTAGTCTCCATTTTACTTTCCAATTTTGGATGGCTTTCCGCCCAAAATACTAGTTATTGGCAACAGCACGTCGATTACAAAATGGATGTGACGATGGATGTGAAAACCTATCAATACAAAGGGAAACAAGAATTGATGTACACCAATAATTCGCCTGAGACCTTGACTAGAGTTTTCTATCATTTGTATCCCAATGCTTTTTCACCTGGAAGCGAAATGGATGCGAGAATCCAGAGCATCAAAGATCCTGATGCACGTATGGTGCACAAAGCCACGGTAAATGGAGTGGAAACCAAACAAAGCCGCATCAAAGATTTGAAACCCAACGAAATTGGTTTTTTGCATATTGCTAATTTTAAACAAGATGGCGTAGCTGCTACGGCGAAAGAAGTAGGAACGATACTCGAAGTTACTTTGGCTAAGCCTTTATTACCAGGTGCAAAAACGATTTTCACACTAGATTTTGAAGGACAAGTTCCGGTTCAAATTCGTCGTTCTGGACGCAATAACAAAGAAGGTGTCGAATTATCGATGACGCAATGGTACCCAAAAATGGCCGAATTCGATTTTGAAGGTTGGCACGCCGATCCTTATATCGCTCGTGAATTTCACGGTGTTTGGGGAAATTTTGATGTGAAAATTACGATTGACAAAGCCTACGTTTTGGGTGGCTCGGGTTATTTGCAAAACAAAAACAGCATTGGCTATGGCTATCAAGATGCTGGCGTTACGGTGCCAGTCAACAAAAAAGCCAAAACGCTGACTTGGCATTTTTATGCTCCTGAGGTGCACGATTTTACTTGGGCTGCCGATAAAGAGTATTTGCACGATGTGATAAAAGGACCGAACAACGTCGATTTGCACTTTTTATACAAAAACAATCCAAAGATTATTGCCAATTGGAAAGCCTTGCAACCCAAGACGGCAAAGCTTATGGAAATCTACAATGAAACCGTTGGCAACTATCCTTACAAGCAATATTCTGTAATTCAGGGTGGCGATGGCGGAATGGAATACGCCATGTGTACTTTGATTTTAGGCGAAGGAACTTTCGAGGGATTATTGGGAGTTACCGGTCACGAAATGGCGCATTCTTGGTTCCAACACGTTTTAGCGTCTAACGAATCTAAGCACGGATGGATGGACGAAGGTTTCACTTCGTTTTTAGAAGATTATGGTCTGAATGCCATTTCCGATAAACCCGTTGAAAATCCTTTTATCAATGCCTATAAAGGTTATCTTGCTATGGCCAATTCTGGTGAAGAGCAGCCGCAAAGCACGCACGCCGATCGTTTCGACAAAAACCGTTGGTACAGCATTACCTCTTACAGCAAAGGCGAAGTTTTCTTAACGCAATTGATTTATTTGATTGGGAAAGACAACTTATTGAAAACCCTAAAAAAGTACTATCAAGACTTTCAATTCAAACATCCAACGCCAAATGACATCAAAAGAAGCGCAGAACGCATTTCTGGCGCCAATTTGGACTGGTATTTGACCGACTGGACCCAAACTACCAACACAATTGATTATGGCGTAAAAGAAGCCAAAGACGCCGCCGACAAAACTGTTGTGACTTTAGAACGTATCGGGCGTATGCCAATGCCTATAGATTTGTATGTAGAATACACCGATGGTACTACCGAAAGCTTCTATATTCCGTTGCGAATGATGAGTTTTGAAAAAGAAAATCCTACGCCAGCCATCAAAAGAACGGTGGCCAAAGATTGGGCTTGGGCGTATCCCACCTATGAGTTGACGATTGGCAAACCCAAATCAGCCATCAAAAAAATCACCATCGATCCTAGTGGTTTACTAGCCGATGTAAAACCCGCCAACAACATTTTGGAGGTGAAATAATTTTTTCGAAATACCTTAAAAAGTCTAGTGAAAGCTAGACTTTTTTTTATCAAATTTCTGAAAGGTTTACGAGAAGGAACTACCATTTGACTACGAATTCGTGCCCATTCGTGTCATTCGTGTTTATTTTTTTAGGAGCAGCACTTCTTTGCGTACCACACGAGTTGTCCCGCTTTCCGTTACAATCTTATGCCCCGAACCCCGGACCATAAGGATTTCCACTACAATCGGGGCTAGGCGAGGACTTTTTGTTTTCATAACAAAAAAAGCAGCAATATCGTTTTGATACTATTGCTGTTTCTTGAGATTATAAATACTGCAACTTTACACCTGACCGGTTTTTAAAACCTGTCAGGTGTGAAACAGCAAGAGCGTCGTTATTGCGAGGAGCTTATTGTTTGTTTGTAAATGATTGTGAGTGTACGAACTTGAAGCTAGTATTAGCGTTGGAAATTCTAGCTGTTAGGTGTGGTTAATTTGTCCACGGATTTATTATTTTGTGTTTGCCTTTTGGTAAAAGTTTTTTTGTCATTTCTATTGCTTGTTTAATGTCTTTTGTTTTAAATGTTTTTTCACCTTCTTCTTCAGAATTGTCTTTAAAAAAACCAATCCAAATTACGTCTTTGTCGCAAAATACAATTGGTGATTTAAAGTCATCATTTATTTGTTCAATTACATTGCTAAATATTAAATTGTCGTGACTAAAAGTCGGATATAGATGATAAAAGTGTTTTCTGAATTCTTCAAAAACGTCTAGTTTAAAGCATAATGTTCCTTTAGCAATTTCTTCGCTAAAATATTTCCACCGATGTTTAAGAATTTCATCAACCGACAGTGTTTTTAAGTCCTGATAAGTTTTGTTGATTTTAATGCTTTTATGTTGTTCGGCCAACTGAAATATGTCAAGCTGTTTGCCAAGCCATTTGTCAATAATAGTTGCAATTTCTACGATGTCATTCGTATAAGAATTACAAGCAATTATTCCCCTTTCTTCTAATTGCAAATGTTTGTCATTTAAGCCTACATAAGTAGATACCTCAATAAATCTTGAATTTACTATTGCCCCAGCCCAATCTTTATAGTTCATTTTAATGAAAGAATTGTTTTCGGTCTTCAGTCTAACAGTTGAGCCTATTTTATCAAGCTCAACTTGCAAGTCATTTGTCAAATGTGTTGTTTCTTTCATTTTTAATTATGCAAACGTCAGTTTTTTATACAGTTTGACGTTCTCTTTCTACTAGTGGTTTGGGACTAAACTTTACCCTATTTTAGGATTTCCATCCCGAGGTTTCGGGATCCAAATACAAAACTAACTTCTCATTAAACCTATTGCCTAAATCCGTTGTAGTACCTGTTAGGTTCTGGCTTTATATTTCCATTTTATTAATTCCTATTAAAATTTGTTCTAATTTTTCTGTAATGATTCTTTGAGATTTTGAGGTTTCTATTCTTAACGGACTATCCCAATCATCATTTTTAAGAACAATAATTTTGAAGCATCCATCATTTGTTTCAAAATCTCCGTACCATCCTAAATCAACAACTATATTTGAATTTCTAAATTCAATTTGTAAAAGATCTTCAGCTAGATTATATAGACTTCGTTTTTCAGAATATTCAGTTTCTGGATCATAAGTTGTGAAATCATTTTTAATTACTTGACAGTCTTTTGGAACTATTAATTGTTGTATTTCAAAATTCATATTTAATCAACTATTTCGGTTAGATTTAAGCCTAATTCTTTCATAACTTGGTCAATATTAAATTCAAAGTCTTTCGGAATATTTACTGTTGCTATTCCGCCAAAGTCAATTTGCCAAAATCCACCACGCTTGGTTAATTCTTCTCCCAATACTCTGTAATCTGATTCTTTGTATTGTGGTGATAAAAAAAAGCGTCTAGTTAAAAAATCTGAATCTTTTAAAATTTTGATGATTTCATGATGTCCATCATCATTTATCCTAGTTTTAAATTCAGTTCCTTTAGTTAAGCTACAATTGAAGATATCATTATCGGTCATTCTGAATGTATTATAAGATAACTGTTCTACATAGAAAGTAGTTGTAGATTTCTCTCTTTTGTCATAAATCCATATTTTAACTTCTTTTGTTTCCATTTTTTTTAAACTTTTGCCTAACGTTCTGTTAATAAGTCGTGATTGGGAACTAAATTAGGATTTATTTTTCGGTTATCACTAAAGTGCCAAATACAAAACCAACTTTCCATTAAGCCAAATGCTAAAATTCGTTGTAGCAGTAGCAGTTGCTTGTTTAGATTATTCAAGATGAATTACTTTTATAGTTACTTCTTGGCCGTCTTTCAATTTCTCTCCAATTATGTCTTCGGAACCATAAACATATGGTGCGCCGAGTAATAATATATAATTTTCGGTACGATTTATTTTAATTTTAACCGATCCTGAACAATCGGTTACATATTCCGCTATTTTAGGGAATTGCTTCATTGGAAACCCTATTGACTCTATTCTAACATCAATAGTATCAAACAAATTTCTTCTAGGTTGTTTAGTTTTACTATCTATTGAATTTACTTTTATAGTAATTTGATTATCTAAATCAGTTTTTCTATCGCAGTTTATAAATAATAAAGCTGTTATGAAAGACCAAAATATAATTTTCATTTTAAGAAAGTTTAACTTCATTTTGCAAGTATTTAATTCGTTCGGTTATCCAATTGCTGGTAACGTCAGTTTGTCTCAAAACCTTCATTATTAATTTTTATATTTGGACTCCTATCTTTTAAAAATCACAAATAATCAATTATCAGATACTTGATTAAGGTTTTAGACAGTTTGGCGTTCTAGTGCTTGGCGAGGTTGCGGGTTTCGGAACCGATTATTTTCTATCAAAGATAAAATTTGTGGCGATGTGTAAACGTGATTTTTACAAAATTCGCAATCTTGACAAACGCTTGTTGTGTGCTTTTTTTATTCAAGTACTATTTCACATTCACTATCAAATACTTCTGAGTTTTTACATCTCAAAATTATTTTTTTTCTATTTTTAAGTTCAATTACTATTTGAGAATTTTTCTGTTTTTGTTCACAAAATATTTTAGATATTTCATTGTCTTTAATGTTAAATTTGTTTGAGTAATCTTTAAATATGAAGTTTTCATCATCTTCGATATCTCCTAAATCTGAATAATTTATTGTTTTGGTATCTTCCCAAAATCCAGCTCCAGCATCAAGAAAATATTTTTGCCAATTCTTTTCATAAATTTTTAGATATACAAATATTACAGATTTAGTTTTTAAATTTTCACAAGTTAATATTTTATCTAACGAGTAATTTTCAAAACCCTCAACTACAAAATTGCGAAGAAAATATAATTGATTTTCTAATTCCTCATTCATGTTTTTTATTTTAATTTCCCCGCTAGCGCGATGCCTCTGGCTCGTGCTCCCACCCGCTAGCGCGAGCGTCACGCTCGTGCCCGCAACTAATTTATATCAATTTCTAAAATAGTTTGGTCATTATTACCATAATTTCTGGCACTACTATATTTCCAATCGATAGCATCGGTAACAAAACCAGTTACTACAGGATTATTATGAAGGTAATTCAATTTTTGTTCAAATACCTTTAGCGACCAAATTTCAATTGGCTGATTATTTTGTTGCCAGAACTGTTTTTCCTTGACATTGCTATTTTTCTTTCCAGCTCTTTCAAACATCCAAAGCATCCAATCCTTTCTGCTTTCTTGCTGGTTTTCTTCAATTAGTTTAAGCATTTTCCGGGATGTAAAACCCTTAAAATCTCTAATCAAGCCAGAGGGGTCTCCAAGTGATGAACGGAAAATTAGATGAATATGACTTGGCATTATGCAGTATCCATAAATCTCCATTCCCTTATTTTTTCTACAAAAATCTAATGATTCTATTATCGTATCAAAATAGGCTTCTCTTGTAAAAACATCTATCCAATAAACTGTAGCAAAAGAGATAAAATATGCGCCGTCTTTTTCTGCAAATTTATATTTTCTACTCATTTTTATAAAACATAAAAATTAAACTACAATGTAGTACTTTTAGTTTAATTTCAGTACTTACACTTTACGGGCACGAGCAAGATGCTCGCGCTAGCGATGAGAGAGTACGAGCGTGACGCTCGCACTAGCGGGGGGCAAGGCATCGTGACTGCATATTTTCTAATTAAGTAAAAAGTTCAATGCGAAACTGCAATTCCACTAAATCCTTGCATCTTGTGTAACTGCTGTTAGCAGATGTTTTTATTCCAATTGTTCTTCTGGTCCAATATATTTATTTGGCAAAATTGTTTTGTTAGTAAATCCTTGTCTGCGACTAATTGAAAAGTAGTTTAATGGTTGTCCAAATGTGTCAACAACTTTCTGCATATTTTCTATAAGTCCATCTCTAAACATATTTCTTTTATTTTTTTTGAACATTAAATGATAAAATGAAGCCCACATAATTGCTGCATCTCTGAATTCTATGTCTTTTTTTGGACCAATTATTGAATAGCAATTTGTTTTTGGAATTACAGATTCTGCAAGTTTATTGTTAACTACGGAACAAGATGACATAAAAAGTCTTTTCTTATACAAATTACCATCAAGAATTTCAGCGAGTTCGTCAAAGTGAATTTCATCAAGAGTTGTCCAAATTGAATCTTGATTTTGACCACCATGACAAGAAATGTGTAAATATCTATAATCACTATCATAGAATTTGCTTATTACTTCTTTAAATTCACTTTTTGTGCGTACGTAGTAATATTTGGTTTCAATCTTACTCAATTGTAGAATATTAGATATAATGTGACCTTCAAAGCGATTTTTTTCTTCATCTTTAAAATCTAAACTTTCAATGATGAATACTTTTGGTTTTGATGTTTCTGATTTTGACATTTTTTATTTTAAGTTTATAAGTTTATTTCTAATTTGATTAAGTTTCATAGTTCCATGACCAATACTTTCGTGTCGCATATAAACCTCATTTTCATCATATTTAATTCCCATAGATCTTCTTTCAAAATTTTGCAATTCCTCAAATTCTTCCTCAAATTCTTTAATTTTAATGTCAATAAAGTTTATAAAATTATCAATGAAATCATTTCGGTCTTTAAATTTTAAAATCTCTTTTTCACTTCGAAATAGAATAACATAATTTTCATTTTTTAAAACGACATTTTTCACTTGCAAAAAATTGTCAAAAACAATTGGACTATCTTTTAATTGAACTTTAAATTTTACATTAAAAAGAGAAGACAATTTTTCATAAATTTCTTCGTGTGTTGGTTTATCGTTCAATTTTGTCGGATTTTTCATTTTTTCTCTAAAATATCTGCTAACTAGTATATATACGAAAAAACCTTCGTGTATACACCTAATAATCGGGAGGATAAGGGAAGTTTTATTTCGCTTAATTGTTTTTCAAATATATTTAATTATTCCTGCAAATCATAATTTAACTGTTTACTTTATAGCAGTTTATAAGCAAATACTAAAACACCTGCAAGGTTTTCAAAACCTTGCAGGAGCTAGGTTTGTAGCTTACACTATGCGTTATGAAAACGATACGTCACGATTAGCCCCGGGAGGAGCGGCATCCTTTGCTGACGGGGTTCGGCAGCAAAGATATAGCGGATCACGGGAGGAGTTGTGTGGTAAAGACCGTTCGTGTGCTCCAAATGCTATGACCAATACTGCTATTTTTGGAGTCTAGTCGACCCATTTATTTTTTCAGTAGGATGCTTTTCGTGGCAGTAATAACTTGACTTTTTTGTTCCGCCGAAACTATTGTGATCGAATAAATTAAACCGTAGTTTTGTGAGGACATCAATAGATTCAGCACTATGAAATCGCCATTAACAACAGCTTTGTTGCAAACAAACAGCTATAAATAAAAGGCGACCCGAGCGAAGCGAATTGGCGAAACATTACATACAGGACCGCAAACAAATAACTTTACATAATATGAAACCAAAGGTAATCATTATTGGAGCAGGAATTTCGGGGCTTTCCGCAGCTTTGCATTTGCACCGTCAAGGATTTTCAGTAAAAATTATAGAGGCTAGTGATCGACCCGGCGGACGCATCAAGACGGATATGGTGGAGGGATTTAGGCTAGATCGCGGGTTTCAGGTCTTGCTAACTTCTTATCCAGAGGCTCAAAGTCTTTTGAATTATGAGGCGTTGCAGCTCAAAACTTTTTTGCCGGGCGCTACCGTTTTGTATGACGGTGGTCAATTTGACCTTGCGGATCCGTTCAGAAGACCGTCGGCTGCCATCTCAACGGTTTTGGCTCCTGTGGGTTCGCTTAAAGATAAAATCAACACTTTTGTATTGAAGCAAAAATTGCTAGGCAAATCGATTCAGAAGATTTTTTCGCAAGAGCAACAATCCAGTTTGGCGCAACTTTCGGACTACGGTTTCAGTGCCAAAATGATCAGTCGTTTTTATAAACCGTTTTTCTCTGGGATTTTTCTAGAAAACGAACTTTCGACACCCAACCGAATGTTTGATTTTGTAATGAAAATGTTTTCCGAGGGCGATGCGGCTATTCCGGCCTTGGGTATGGAGGAAATTTCAAAACAATTGACGGGTCAATTGCCTTCGGATGCTTTTATGTTTCATACCAATGTCACTGCTATTCAAGATACTACAATCGTGACCAGTGAAGGTTTGGAGATCACATCGGATGTTATTGTGATTGCGACTGAGGCCAATGCTTTGCTTTCGAAACATAAAGAAAATGCAATTACAGAACATCATTCGGTAACCAATGTCTATTTTCAAGCTACGGTAGCGCCTTCTGATCAAGCGGTGGTTATTTTGAATGCTTCTGAAAACAAACAATGGGTGAATAACCTCACGGTGATGACCAACATAAGCAAAGCCTATGCTCCTGAAGGGAAGGTTTTGATTTCGGTGTCTTGCAATGGAGCTAATGATTTCAGCGATGCCGAATGGTCTCAAAATATCAAAGAAGAATTGCGACCTTGGTTTGGAAATCAAGTCGAAAATTGGTCGCATTTGAAAACTTATACCATTGCGTATGCGTTACCGAAGTTACCGGTACTCCAAGATGAGGTTTCGGAATCGGAACTGAAATTGGCTCTCAATCTATACTGTTGTGGGGATTATTTGCTTAACGGTTCCATCAATGCCGCAATGAAATCCGGTCGATTGGTAGCGAATCTAATCGCTTCGGAATACGGAAAAAAGTAATTTTTTGTTACAAAAACCAATTCAAGGCTTTCATTTTCAAAATAATGTAACAAATCGTTAGGAAAGCATACCAATACCAATAATTAAATAACCATTAGATTAGCCTTAATCAAAAAAACACTTTATGAAAAACATCAAACTATCGCTTTTGGCGGCCACATTGATTTTGGCTTCTTGCGATAAAAAACCAGAGCTGGTTTCGGGAATAATCCAAAAAAATATGGATACTTTAGTGAAACCGGGAGACAATTTTGCGGCTTATGTTAACGGAACTTGGGTAAAAAACACCAAAATTCCTGCCGATAAATCCAATTATGGTGCGGGTTATATGCTGTACGAACAAGCTCAAAAAGACGTAAAAGCGATTATCGAAGAAGCTTCGAAAGGGAATTTTTCTGAAGGTTCGGATGAGCAAAAAATCGGTGACTTCTACAATTCATTTTTGAACCGAAAAGACCGAGACGCCAAAGGGATTACACCACTTCAACCCGAATTAAAAGCCATAGACGCGATTGCTACCTATTCGGATTTGGCGGCTTATTTTGGAGAAGCCAATAGAACGGGGCTTTCTGTGCCGTTTTCGATTGCAGTTACCGAGGATTTTAAGGATCCAAAACAATACACTTTGATGACTTGGCAAGGTGGCTTGGGCTTACCAGAGCGTGAATATTATCTTCAAAGCGATGCCAAAACAGCGGATATTCGTAAGAAATATGTGGCGCATATTGAGAAAATGTTACAATTAGGCGGTATTGCTAATCCAACAGAAAATGCAGCAAAAATTATGGCTTTGGAAACGGCTATCGCGAAGATCCAAATGACCAAAGAAGAAACAAGAAATACCGCAGCTTTGTACAACAAATACGCCATCAAAGACTTGAAAACTGTGATGCCAGATTTTGATTGGTCGGCGATGCTCAAAAAAGCGGGAATGGATAAAGAAAAAAGCCTTGTGTTATCGCAGGTGGCTTATACTAAAAACTTGAACGGCTTGATCAAAAATACACCAATTGATACTTGGAAAACTTATTTGAAATGGGGATTGATCAATAAGAGTGCGAGTAGTTTGACCACAGCATTGGATAAAGAGGATTTTGAGTTTTATGACAAAGTTTTATACGGCACACCAGAGCAAGAAGAGGATTGGAAAAGAGCTGTGAATGCTGTAAATGGTGGTTTGGGCGAAATCATCGGGAAAGTGTATGTGAAAAAACACTTTACACCTGAAGCCAAAGAACGTATGACCGAATTGGTGAAAAACTTGTTGAAAGCCTATGCCGAAAGCATTAAAAATTTGGATTGGATGAGTGCCAAAACCAAAAAAGAAGCCTTGGCTAAAGTGGATAAATTTATGATTAAAATTGGTTATCCAGACCAATGGAAAGATTATTCTTCTATGAAAGTAGCGAAGAATGATTTGTATGGCAATCGTGCCCGCGCAAAAGCCTTTGAATACAACAGAATGATTGCCAAATTAGGCAAACCTGTAGACAGAACCGAGTGGGGAATGACACCACAAACGGTAAACGCTTATTACAATCCAACGCTAAATGAGATTGTATTTCCAGCGGCTATTTTGCAAGCGCCTTTCTTTAATTTAGAAGCTGATGATGCCGTAAATTATGGTGGAATCGGGGCTGTAATCGGTCACGAAATTGGTCACGGATTTGACGATCAAGGAAGCACTTTCGACGGAGATGGTGTGATGAAAAACTGGTGGACGCCAGCTGATTTGGCTGCATTCAAAGCCAAAACCAATGCTTTAGTAGCACAATACAATACCTTCAAAGTTTTTCCAGATTTGAATGTAAACGGAGCGTTTACTTTGGGAGAAAATATTGGAGATTTGGGTGGATTAACCATTGCCTTAAAAGCGTACAAAATGTCGCTAAACGGCAAGGAAGCTCCAGTGATGGATGGTTTTACTGGTGTTCAACGTGTGTTTTTGGGTTGGGGACAAGTGTGGTTGGAGAAATCGCGTGAAGCTTCTTTACGCAACCAAATCGCCACGGATCCACATTCGCCAGCTAAATTTAGAGTAAACGGTGTGGTGCGTAACCTACCTGAATTCTACGAAGCGTTTAAGGTACAACCTAAAGATTCCTTGTATTTAGCACCAGAAAAGCGTGTTAAAATTTGGTAATCGAAATAATTAAAAAAGCAAAAAGCCCAACAGTACGTTGGGCTTTTTTTGTGGTCAATATTTAGTGGATTCCTTTTTTTCTTTTGCAATGATATCGTCTATAAACTCATTTACTAGTTGTTCTTTTAGAAGTTGATACATCTTTCTGTCTTGATTCGCGCGCTCAGCACATTCGTACTTTAGCTGCTGATAGTGAAGGCGAGCCTCGTCGATTTTTCTTAGATAATTCCGACTTAAAATATGTCTTTGAAGAGCTTTACTTTCAGCAGAACACACATAAAGATGGTGTTTTAGGCTGTCCAAAATTGGATGTGTTGCATCTTGATTTCTTTTGAAAACCTCACGATCTTCAATGCCTTGGTTACCATTGTGGTAATACCCTATTGTTTCTAATCTCGATTGTATGAATGCCAAATCGTTGAGGTCGTTATAAATAATATCAATATCGATAATGGGTTTTGCATCTAAGTTTGGAACTGCTGTGCTACCGATATGTTCTATTTCATATTGGTTTTTTCCCAGCATTTGTTCTATTACTTTTTTTATCGCGTTGAAATGGTTAATCCAGATAGGGTTGTATTTTTCTAGTACCATATTGCTAGTAAATTTAAAGCGTTCAAATAGGAATTCTTTGGGAAAACAGCAAAGGTCTTAAAGATAGCTCGGATTTACTACGTTAGTTTATCGCTCGGGTGCTACCATATCTAGATAGTGCACAACGTTTAAAACCAGTAGGAGCGTTTTTTAGTTATGAGCGGTAACGTCAGTTTGTCTAAAAATCTTCGTTATGAGTTTTTCTATTCGGACTTATTATCTGACAAAAATTTAAAAATATGGAATTTTCAAAGTCTTTTTGGGGTTTTTCGACAGTTTGACTTCGGGGTATTTAAGAAGAAGTGCAATTTTAAAAGCTAAATTTATTACTTCTGACACTTTTTCTTAAATACCTGTTGTTAGTCGTTTTATTTCTACTCCGATTTATTTGTAGGCAAGTTGTCCCTCGTGTTTTTTTGAACGGCAATAGCACCAAACATCCCTAAAAGAAACGCAAAAGCATAAAATCCTTTCTCACTTGGCAATAATGTTGCGTTCCAAAGGCCGATGATTAATAATGCAATTGATAAAATTGTCGCAAACCAGCAAATGTTATAATAAATGTCTGTAACAGGATAGCCATCAAGTCTATCACGGACACTTTTTTGAAGCGAGACTACAGCGAAAAGACCAAAAATTAATACTGTAAAATAATACCCTTTTTCGTTTAAAAGCATTTCAGATCCAAAAAGTCCGATTAAATACCCAATAATTCCTGTGCCTAATGCTATCCAAGAAGCAGAAACAAACGCGGTTGATGTTTTTTGTGCCATTTTTTTGTTTTTTGTTTATTTATATTTTGAGAAAATTCCTGTGTCAAAAGCAGTCCGATAACAACACTTTTGTTTGCACTATTTTAAGCCAACATTCACCAAGTGTAGCATATTAAAGTATACTATAATTACCATTTACTTCAAAAAAATGCTTCACTTTTACTATGAATAGGCATTTGTTTCAATATTTATTGCTTGTCCATTTTTGTTTTTTGAAAAATTATTGTCAATAATATTCTGTTAGTCATTTTATATTGATTACTATTTTTTAAAAGTTTAATTTTAGATCATGGCGTTGGAATAAATAGCAAGAATAGGTGACATAATCAAACCTGTAGCTGCTTTAAATCTAATAGAGACTTTTACGAAGCATCTTCACTTCTATGATTCACAACGATAGCTAAAATAGCCAAATTTTTTAATTTGTACTATTTTATCTAAAAAAAGCAGGAGACATTTCTCAAAATCGCTGTGTATACCCTGTATGAGTGGTGTACACGCTATAGCGTTTGAATCCCTAAAACTACTATTATGTTACCAACATAAAAGAATTGCAACGTGATTAAACCCAATCTAGGTAGCCGTTAGACCATTGCGCAACACACACCACAAATAAGTGACTCTTTGAAAAGGTAGCCTACGTTTTAAACGAAAAAAGAAGCTAACAATTAGGTTATGATGTTGTTAAACTGTTTTTCAAAATAGTATATTTACAAAAAATACAAATCATGAAAGACAAAAAAGGACTCAATTTTTTCTTATTGATTATTGTTATTCTTACGGGAAGCAAACTCTTTAACCATTTTGACTTTCAAAATTTTAAATTTGAAAAGCCTATGCTTGATATGGTTTACCTTTTGAGCTTTGTAATGGCACTTTTTGTATTACTAAAAGATTATTTCAAGCGTCCTCAAAAGTAAATTTTTATCTATGTACGAAAAACTTATAGCAATTTTTGAGCATTTAGCACCATTAACTTCAGAAGATAAAAAACTGGTTGAAAAAGTTTTCAAACCTATGCATTTAGCAAAAGGAGACTATTTTCAACAAGCGGGTTATAAAAGCGATAAAGTGGGTTTTTTAGTAAGCGGTTTAGTTTATTATAGTGCCTTAAAAAATGATGAGGAAGCGGTTACCGATTTTACAAAAGAAGGCGAATTCGTTTCTGAGTACCACACATTTGTAGCGCAACAGCCCGCCATTCACAACATAAAAGCGATAGAGGATTCGGTACTTTTGGTGGTTTCTTATCAAGGATTACAGACATTTTTTAATGATACTTTAAACGGAAATAAAATAGGTCGTCTTATTATTGAGCATCGATTTGGAATAGTAGTCAATCAGTTAGTCTCTCTCAATAAAAACACGCCTGAAGAACGGTATACTCTTTTTGTGAAAAATTATTTTGAACTAACACAACGTATTCCTCAATACCTCATTGCTTCGTTTATAGGGGTCAAACCTCAATCGCTCAGTAGAATTAGAAGTCGAATGACGAAATAGCTTTGTTAACTTAGGTGAAT
The DNA here is from genome assembly GCF_038739875.1 of Flavobacterium polysaccharolyticum. Taxonomy (NCBI): domain Bacteria; kingdom Pseudomonadati; phylum Bacteroidota; class Flavobacteriia; order Flavobacteriales; family Flavobacteriaceae; genus Flavobacterium; species Flavobacterium polysaccharolyticum. The sequence continues at coordinate 113,421 of NZ_JBCGDP010000011.1, read as the reverse complement.
GATATTGGTTTATTTTCTATTCAATTTTGGAATATGATTATGAACTTAATATTTGAACAGATGAAAAACAATTATTTTAATCTAAGCTTTTTGAAAGACCAATTGTATTGCTCTATTTCATTTGACTTTTTGTATTATTTTTTTCTACCATTCTATTCCTCGCTCATAGTTATGGCGATAAGTTATTATTGTTCATATGGGAACATAGAAAAAAGATTTTTAGTAGAAACAACTACTTCTTTCATACTCCCATTAAGTGACCTAAAAGAAATAGATCCCATTTATTTGGGACCTATCTTGAAAGAATAATTATCCAAATTCTAGAAATTTTTCCCTTCTAATGTGACCATAATTGGTGTGCTAAATGATTTATTAAGAACTATAAACTAAAAAATTCATCAAAATGACTCAAAAAACAGCAAAAGAAATTCTCGAGAATCATAGTACATTTGAGAAAGCGCAAGCGGATATGTGCAAAGGTTATGCCCTTGGTTCATTAGGAATAATAACTTCAGGAATGATGTGGCTAGTATCTGCTTTAGTTTCTCATTATTATTCACCTAAGCTAGCCATTTGGTCCCTTTTAATTGGTGGTGCTTTGATAAGTCCGGTGTCAAACATTTTAGGAAAACTTATTGGACTCAAAGGGCATAGCGCTTGGAATCCATTAAAAAATTTAGCTATGGAAAACACTATCTGGATGTTAATGTGTATTCCTATTGCCTATGGTCTTTCAACTCAAAATGTAGCTTGGTTTTTTCAATCAATGTTATTGATTATCGGAGGAAGATACTTAACATTTTCAACTCTTTATGGTAAAAAATCCTATTGGGCATTAGGAGCTACTTTGGGTGTATTTGCCTATTTATTGTTTAGTTTACACGCACAAGCATTTGTGACCTTAGTTGCTGGAGGAAGTATTGAACTGTTTTTTGGCACTTTTTTGTACTTTAGTTATCGTAAGTCTATCAATGAAGACTAGACAAAAAAAACATTGATTTGCAAGGCTTTTATTTTATCCATTAATGCATCGATTGACGCATATCACAAAAAAGCCCAACAAACGTTGGGCTTTTTTTGTGGTTACTCAATGGAGCTTAAGCGGGTAATGGATTTATTTGTATTTGTCCACCAATTGCTTTTAAAACTTTCATTATAGTTGAAAATTGTGGATTTGCCCCTTCTGATAATGCTTTGTACAAACTCGGTCTGCTCATACCTGTTTCTTCGGCTATTTTAGTCATACCAATGGCTTTTGCAATATGTCCGATAGCAGTAACCATTTCTGTGTCATTTCCTTCTTCTAATACCGAATTTAGATACTCGGCAATCATTTCGTTGCTATCCAAATAATCTGAGATATCAAATTTTGATGTTTCCATTTCCTATTGTTTTAATTTTCTCCAAATCTCTTTTGCTTTTTCAATGTCTCTTTGTTGACTTGATTTGTCTCCTCCAATAAGCAGAATGATAATTTTGCCATCCATTTCTTTGAAATAGACTCGGTAGCCTTTTGCATAGTTAATTTTAGTTCCCTAATGCCTTCTCCAACCGCTTCACAATCGCCAAAATGTTCGTCTTTTTCTAATTTTTGAAGTCGGAATAAGATTTTAGCTTTTGCTTTAAGGTCATTCAGTTTTCTCAACCATTTATCAAATTCCGTTGTTTTTTCAAGAAAGTACATTTAAAATTGTATTCGTTTGGATACAAATTTACACAAAAAGTTGTATTAGCAACCATCATTTTTGTTCAAATCACGTTCATAAAGCACCTTATTGTCGTGCTCAATATAGTCACTTGATAAAATCAAATGGGGATGATTATCAGAAAGTCCGGCGCTGCGGCTTTTGATAGTTATTGTGTCGTTAACTTTCAGGTCTTTTAATAGCTCGAATTCTTTAGGAATGAATTGCATCATATATCGTTCGCCATTAATTTCCACAATAAGCCATTTGGGTCCCGAATTATTTGTGCTTGGACGCTGATAATTCATACAAGTAACCACGGCTTCCATTTTGCTGAAAGCTTTTAAAGAAGGCTTTATTTTTTCATAACTAGCCTGTACTTTTTTCCCCAATGGAGAAACCTTCCAAGCAGTATACCGTTTGCCGTCAGGAGAAGCCTCCCATTTTTTTCTTGCTTTTTCATTGGCTTTTTTGTCAGCGATTGACATTGGCTTTTTGGAGGACTTGTTTTCATTTTTCATTTCATAATTAGCCAGTACTAGTCCGCTTACTAAAGTCAGGGCTAAGGTCAATAAATAGATGGTTTTTTTCATAGCGTTGCCGTTTTTTAAAATTGTTACTGCGAATGTATTTGAATATTTTAAGGCTGAAGCAATTGGGATTGTAAATAAAAATGTAAACTTTGTAAATATAAACTTGACACTATGCAATTTAGTCAACATCTCCTTTCCAGAAAGCACAACTACCTCTTCGTATGGATAGGCATCTTATTCATTGTGGTAATCTGCGTTGGATTTAGCTTTGGGGATAATGACAACTATGCTAGCTCTAAAAGAGAAGTGTTACTGCGTCGTATCGGACACGAGATACTCCTGCAGTCTGGCGACAGTACTTCAAGAGTGCTTCCTATAAAAAAGATAGCTGAAAACGAATATCAAATCACTTTTGAGAGTGCGTTTAGCTTTCAACCCGATGCTCTGGTGAAAACGACGCAGCGTTGGTTAGCCAAAGACCCGCTCGCCAACGATTATGTGGTTAGCGTGCTTAATTGCGCCAACTCGACTGTCACTTATGGATACGCCATTTCCAAAAACCAAAAAGACGATATTGTAGCCTGTCTAGGAAGAAAGCAACCGGTGGCTTGTTATACCATCAACATTACCTTTAAACCCAATGGCATCGCAACAAACTATGCTTATCTTTTGGGTGGTTTGTCATTTTTTGCCTTGCTTGGTTTTATTTTTTTGAAGCCAGCTAAGCCGAAGAATAAGGTAACCAAAACGGAGGATGAGAAGCTATTTACTTTCGGTTCGGTGGTGTTTGATGCGCAACAACGTCAACTGCAAATCAACGAAACAACCGAAGTCCTCACCGCAACCGAAACCCGTCTGTTACGCATCTTTGCTTCAGCACCCAACGAAACCATAGAGCGAAGCCGCTTGCAAAAAGAAATTTGGGAAGACGAAGGCGTCATCGTGGGCCGTAGTCTGGATATGTTCATCTCAAAACTCAGAAAAAAACTAGAATTAGACCCAAAGACTAACATCGTAGTGGTACGCGGTAAAGGATACAAGCTGGAAGTAACTGCTTAAAGGAAAAACTATCGCTTGCAACAAACGGTAATTCGAAGGAAAGCATTCGTGTCATTCGTGTTTGTTTTTTAGGAGCAGCACTTCTTTGCTTACCTCACAAGTTGTCCCGCTGTTCGTTACAATCTCTTGTGCTGAACCCCAGCACAAGAGGATTTTCACTGCCATCGGGGCTAGGCGAGGGCTTTTTGTTTTCATAAAAAAATACTGTTTCTTGATATCGTAAATGTTGTGATTTGTCATTAATTATTGTGAAATCTGTACTATTGTGAAATCTTTAGTTGCACAATTAAATTAGTTGATGAGAAGTTATCTTTCTGTTTCCAAATCATCGGGAGAAAAGCATCTAATTTTAATGTCCACTTTGGGATATAATAATACTTTTACACGGTTTTTAATTCTTTCGTAATCAGGATTTACAATTATGATTTCTTGTATGTGATTGTTTGCAAAACTGGCTCCTCCGAATACCTGACTAAGTTCAGCATCTAATGGATCTAATGATAAACCATAGATTAATATTTGATTAGCTTGTTCCAACAATTGTATTGTTTTAGCATGATTAAGCCCAAAATTTTTATTTTCAGTATCTGACCGATAGTTTTCCTGAGTAGTTTCAGATGGAAGATATAAGTGATTTGGAAATTCTACGCTTCCGTGAATATGAAAACATTTTAAAGTTTGTTCTCCTTCATAAATTTCTTTAAGTAAATTATTTACATCATTGTCTATTACTGTATCCCAATTAGTTGAAATCAAGCCGACACTATTTCTACAATTATTTAAAGCAAATTTTTTCAAAATTTTTCGAAATTCATTTCTTGGTTTTAGGATTCCATTTTTTTGTGCAATCTTGATTTCTTCACAAATACCAATTTTTATAGTTTCTGCGTTTTCTTTTGAAATTTTCAAATAGGTTTTAGCATTACTATGTGGAATTTTTGAGTAAAATCTAAGAAGATATATTAATCTTGCAAAAAAACAATTTGCTCCATCTATATCTACAGTTTGACCTGTAACAACTTTAATGGCATTTATAATTGGAACCCACGCATTTTCAACTGCACCTGCACCAACTATTATTGCAATTTTGTTACTTTTTATTTCCATAATTATAGACGATTTTAATAATTAAAGTAGAGCACTTTGTCCATTGGCAATGTAGAGGCTTGAGAAACCTAGATTCTTTTTAAATCAGCCATATTGACAAACTCTCTTTAGGTTTAGATTTTTTATTTTAACATTGATAAGCATCTAGATAAGACATCTTGATTTCTAAAAACAATTAAATGAAGCTTTAATCTTGTCCTAGATATAATTTGATAGAGCATTTTAGTTGGGTGATAATATGGATTTTTTTTATATCCACGTGTAGATAGTTGATTAATCTTATAATAAAAATGCTCATCAATAATTGCAACAACATTATCAAACTCTTGGCCGATAACAGTGTGTGAATTTAGTTCATCCATTATTTTAAACCTTTCGTAAGGAAATGTTTTATAACCATCGGGTGTGTAATTGATTATTTTCCAGTTTTTAGTTTTTAGATATGATATGAATTCAATTGTCTCATCAAGATTTTCAAAAAATGTTAGTTCAATGCTTGTATTAAGTTGTTTAGTAAATTGTTTGTCTTTATTGAAAAGACATTCTATAAAATTTGCAACTTCTTTATTTGTTCTAATTTTATTTGTTAATTCAAAAGTTGGATGCGTTATTTCAGCTTCCAGTTTAGTTGGTATTTTATTATCTATTTCTCTTTTATGTAAAGTTTGTTGCTCATCATGAGATAAAATACAATTCGAATTGTTTTTTTTAACTTCTTTGATTACTCTGTCAAAGAAATTTGGATAAACTCTTTGTACTTCATCAAGTATTACTAATTTGTATTTCGAATAATCCTGCTCAAATAGATACTTCGCGGATATTATATTCCAATTAAAGTCTTGGATAAGAGTTTTATGTCCTTCATTTAGATGTCCACAATGAATTAATAAAACTTCATGTCTTTTGTAGATTTCTTTTGCAATATCATATATTAATAACGTTTTGCCCGTTCCAGCTTTTCCTTTTATTGATAGAATTGATGTTGGTTGAGAATAAATTTTTTCAAGAATTTCTTTCTTAATATTTTCTTGATGTGTTGTTAGAAAATATCTCCCTTTGATAAACTCATTGGTTGAATTAAATGGAGAAACTAAGTAATTAGAAGGATTAAAAAGTGAATTTATTTCGTTAATCTTCTCTATATTTTGCGAAGCAATAATTGACAATAGTTGTCTGAAACTGCTTTTAGTTATTTGATTATTGTTGTCAATAGTATAAAGTTTGTTTTCCTCTGAAATATAAGTAAAGCAATGGATTTCTTTTTTTAAGAAGCTTAAATAATACATATTTCTTTCTAATTGCTTTTGAATTTTATCAATTGTGCTTTTTTGCTTTATTTCAATATTTAAAACGGTATCGTTGTCAATTCTTAATAAATCAAATTCTTTACTTATTTGTGGGATTATGTAACCTATAAAATAATTTTCAAAAATATTTGCCTTTTGATTCAATTGCTTGATTTCATTAACCAACTTTGATAAATCGTCTAATTCACTTTTTTTTATACTAATTGAATAGTAATTCAAATATGTATTAAATATTTCAGTATCTAATTTTCGATAAGCATCAAGTAATGAAATTAAATTTATTTCTTTCATTTTTTGTTTCAGTGAGTTGGTTAATAATTACATTGTATAATTCGTATTCAAAACAATCTTTGTCCAATTTATCCATAATAGTGACGTTTAGAAATGGTCTGTTTTGCTTAATTCAACTTCAAATATATTCAATTATTCTTACAAATTAATTATTTTCTAGCTGTTTAAAAGCAAGGACTAAAACACCTACAAGGTTTTTAAAACCTTGCAGGAGAAAGATTTATACTTACACTAAGCGTTTTGAAAACGATACGTCTCTTATAGCCCCGGGAGGAGCGGCATCCTTTGCTGACGGGGTTCGGCAGCAAAGATATAGCGTATCACGGGAAGGGAAGTGTGGAGATAGCCGTTCTTGTGCTCCTATTGATTGCACCAAAAAAACTAAGGCACATAAAGATTTAAGTTAAGTAAAGGAATAACTTAAATGTCCTTATGTGCCTTATATGGTTTAAATAACAGCCAAGAATGCAACTTCTATGGGCTACTTTCAGTTTGCTATTGCAAGAAAAACTTCAATGACTTAAATGTTGAAAACAGCAGTCAGTTGCCGTTTTATTTCAAATGTTCGAGCATATCTACCGTCATATTGTCGAGGGCAAAATGGTGGTTCCAACCCCAATCTTCGCGCGCACGGCTGTCATCGATGCTGGCAGGCCAACTGTCGGCAATTTTTTGACGGAAATCGGGTGCATAGCTGATGGTGAAATCAGGAATGTGTTTTTGGATTTCGGCGGCGATTTCGGTGGGTGTAAAACTCATAGCGGCCAAGTTGTAGGACGAACGAATTTTGATTTGCTCCGCTGGCGCCTGCATAATTTGGATGGTAGCCGCAATGGCGTCGTCCATATACATCATAGGCATTTTGGTTTCGGCCGTCAAGAAACATTCGTAGGATTGGTTTTCGAGGGCTTTGTGGTAAATATCTACCGCATAATCCGTAGTGCCGCCGCCCGGAGGCGAAGACCAGCTGATCAAGCCCGGATAACGGATGCTGCGCACGTCTACTCCAAAAAGGTTGTGGTAGTATTCGCACCATCTTTCGCCTGATTGCTTGCTAATGCCATACACGGTCGAAGGCTCCATTATGGTGTATTGAGGCGTATTCTCTTTGGGAGTAGTAGGTCCGAAAACCGCAATACTCGAAGGCCAAAATATTTTTTTGATTTTTCCGGCTTTGGCCAAATTCAGCACGTGAAACAAGGAATTCATATTCAAATCCCAAGCAAAAGCGGGGTTTTTTTCGGCAGTAGCCGAGAGCAAAGCGGCCATCAAATAGACATCGGTGATTTGGTGTACCTCGACCAAATGTTCGATTTGGTTAAAATCGAGCGCATTGATGACTTCAAAAGGACCTGAGTTGACCACATCTACATTCAGTTTTCGAATATCGGAGGCGATGACGTTCTCGGTACCGTAAATTTTTCTCAATTTTTGGGTCAGTTCCGTTCCGATTTGACCACACGCGCCAATGATTAATATTTTTGGATTCATAAGTTGCCGTTTTAGGAGAACAAAGATAAGAATTTATCTTAAAAATATCGATTTCGCAAAAATGACAATAAATTTAATAAAAAAATGTAATTGTTGCTTTGAATTCCTTTAAAATATTAAATAGTAAATAAAAAATACTCACTTGCAGCCAGTGATGCTCTGAAAATGTTGAGAAAAGAATTAGAGGTTTTGGTCTTTATGAAAAACAAATTAGTTGAAGTATGGCTGTGGAACTCTTAAAGAGGTTTAAATAATAGAGTTGAAAATGAATTTATAGCTATTTTTACCAAATGAATTTGAAGGTACAAATCACGAAAGTGTTTCTTTTAGGAGCGCTCCTTTTTCCAAGCTGTTTTTGGGGGCAGCGTGAGGTGACTACTTTGTTACAACAATTGGATCACACCGTTGCAGACTATCCGAATGCTATTACCAAAAAAGAAAAGCGGTTACAGTATCTCAAAGATGAGTTGCGTTACAGTACTTCTAACGAGCAACGGTATGCGATTTATGTACAACTTCATTCAGAGTATACAGCCTTTCAATTGGATTCGGCGCTTACTTATGCTAGAAAAAGTTGGCAAGTAGCCCTAGCTTTAAACGATTTAGAAAAAGTAAACGGGGCTCAGCTCAATGTAGCGATGATATTAGGTACTTCAGGTATGTATAAAGAGTCGATTGACTTGTTGGAGTCCATACCCGTGAACACCACACCAAGTATCAAAGGATATTATTTCGGCACGTACCGAATTGTCTATGGTTACTTGACTGAATATGCGGCTTCGGCTTTAGAAAAACAAAAGTACAAGGCATTGACTCAACGCTACCGAGATTCTTCTATGTTGTATTTTCAGCCGAAAAGTCGAGAATTTTGTATTGCAAATACCGATGTTTTATTTGAAAAAAAGCTGTACAATCAAGCGATTGCTGCGTTACTTCGTTTTTACACGTCAACATCTGCTCAGGATCCCGATCAAGCGGTTTTAGCGTATTTGATTGCAGAAGGCTATCGATTAAAAAAAGATAAAGAACAACAAAAAAAGTGGTTGATTCTTTCGGCTATTTCTGATGTACAATTGGCCAAAAAAGAAAATATTTCGTTGCGTAAAATAGCTTTTATCTTGTATGAAGAAGGCGATATTGATCGGGCGTACACCTACATCAAGCGATCTTTGGAAGACGCCTTGTTTTGTAATGCCAAACTACGGACTTATGAAATTTCTAAAATGCTGCCCATCATTAACCAAGCTTACGAAAATAAAAACGAAACCAATCGTACACAATTGACCATTTTTCTGTTAGCGGTAAGCATTTTGTCGTTAATCCTATTAGGCGCTTTGGTATTGCTTTTCAAACAAATGCGAAAAGTAGCTGCGGCCCAAAAGGCCCTTACCTTGGCCAATGAACAACTTTCTAATTTGAATCAAGATTTAAAAGAAATCAATCAACGACTAAATGATACCAATGCAACCTTGGCCGAAGCGAGTTTGTTGAAGGAAATTTATATTGGCCGTTATATGGACCAATGTTCGGATTATATTGGTAAACTTGAGGAATATAGTCAAAAGCTTAAAGTAATGGCAACGGCTGGAAAAGTAAATGAGTTGCTCAAATTGGTCAAATCGAATGCGCCTGTTGAAAATGAATTAAGGGAATTTTACACCCAATTTGACCAAACTTTCTTGGAATTGTTTCCCTCTTTTATTCAAGATTTTTCCAATTTATTAGTCGATACAGACACGATACAACTAAAAAAAGGAGAGCTACTCAACACCGAATTGCGCATTTTTGCTTTGATTCGTTTAGGGATAAAAGACAGTGCCAAAATTGCCGTGTTTTTGCGATATTCTGTTTCTACCATTTACAATTACCGCTCACAATTAAAAAACAAAGCACGCGGTCCAAGAGAAGAATTCGAAAATCAAGTGCTATTAATTGGAACTGCTCAGGAAAAATAACCACTTTTAATTCGTATTGCTACCACTTTTTTTGTTCACTTTTATTTTGTAAATAATTGAAATATAGTGTTTTGTAATATTTTAAATCTACTTTTTTTTTACGCTATCGTTTTCACTGTGATAAAGCGACTAATTTTGTTGGTATAGTTTTTTATACCGAAAAGGAATTTTTAAGGCTACTGATTACATCGATTTCGATGAATTTCTCACTTTGTATTGATTACTTTTTGGCATCGCATCTACTAAACGTTTAATCCTTTTTATTCAAAAAAAAATGAAACACTTCTTATTCTCCGCATTCCTTTTTTGTGTCGGAATGATTTCGGCACAAGCCCAGCAATTGCAATCACCCGATAAACAATTGGTAATGACATTTTCATTGCTTTCGGATGGCACTCCAAGTTATACACTTAGTTATAAAGGCAAAGAAGTTATAAAACCCAGTACTTTAGGATTCGAATTGAAAAACGATAAAAAATCCTTACGAAATGATTTCGCAATTGCCGATACCAAAACGGCAACTTTTGATGAAAGTTGGAAACCAGTTTGGGGAGAAGTGGCTTCCATTCGCAACCATTACAACGAATTGGCGGTTACTTTAAATCATAAAGAAACCCAACGACAAATGGTGATTCGCTTTCGTTTATTTAACGAAGGACTAGGATTTCGCTATGAATTTCCTTTGCAAAAAAACCTATCTTATTTTGTAATCAAAGAAGAAAAGACACAGTTTGCTATGACCGGAGATCACACGGCTTTTTGGATTCCGGGAGATTATGACACACAAGAATACGATTATACCACTTCGAAATTATCTGAAATTAGAGGATTTAGCGAAAAAGCCAAAACGGCCAATTTATCCCAAACTACCTTCTCTCCAACCGGTGTGCAAACTTCTTTGTTGATGAAAACTAAAGAAGGATTGTATATCAACTTACACGAAGCCGCGTTGATCAATTACTCGTGCATGCATTTGAATTTGGATGACAAAAACATGATTTTCGAATCGTGGTTGACCCCAGACCAATTTGGCGACAAAGGTTTGATGCAAGCGCCACACAATACACCATGGCGTACTATTATAGTGAGCGATGATGCCAGAAATATTTTGGCCTCTAAAATGACATTGAATTTAAACGATCCTTGTAAAATTGAAGATACTTCTTGGATAAAACCTATGAAATATGTTGGGGTTTGGTGGGAAATGATTACCGATAAAAGTAGTTGGGCGTATACCGATGAATTGCCTTCGGTGCAACTTGGTGTTACCGATTTCACTAAAGTAAAACCCAACGGTCGTCACGGAGCTACTACCGAAAATGTGAAAAAATACATTGATTTTGCTGCGCAACACGGATTTGACGGGGTTTTGGTAGAAGGATGGAACGAAGGATGGGAAGATTGGTTTGGCCATTCCAAAGATTATGTCTTTGATTTCGTAACTCCTTATCCAGATTTTGATGTCAAAGGAATTCGTGACTATGCGAAGTCCAAAGGAGTAAAAATGATCATGCATCACGAAACTTCTGGATCGATTCGTAATTATGAGCGTCATATGGACAAGGCGTACCAATTCATGAAAGACAATGGTTATGATGCTGTAAAAAGCGGATACGTGGGCAATATCCTTCCTTTGGGCTCTAATCATTACAGCCAATGGACCAATAACCACTATCAATACGCGGTAGAAAAAGCAGCCGAATACAAAATTATGGTCAACGCACACGAAGCCGTGCGTCCTACAGGAATTTGCAGAACCTATCCTAATTTGATTGGTAATGAATCGGCTAGAGGGACAGAATACCAATCTTTTGGCGGTTCCAAACCAAATCATGTGACTCTCTTGCCATTTATGCGCCTGTTAGGCGGCCCTATGGATTATACACCCGGTATTTTCGAAATGAATATCAGTTCGTTTAGTCCAAATAATAAATCGCATGTCAACAGTACCTTGGCCAATCAGTTGGCGTTGTATGTAACTCTTTATAGCCCTTTACAAATGGCGGCCGATTTCCCAGAACATTACAACAAATTTGCTGATGCTTTTCAATTCATCAAAGACGTTGCGATAGATTGGGACGAGAGTAAGTATCTAGAAGCCGAGCCAGGTGATTACATTACTGTAGCTAGAAAAGCCAAAGGAACAAACAACTGGTTCATTGGAAACGTCAACGGCGAAACGCCAAGAACTTCTAAAATAAAACTAGACTTTTTGGATAAAGGAAAAACGTATGAAGCCACCATTTATGCTGATGCTAAAGATGCTCATTACAAAACGAATCCACAAGCGTATACCATTCGAAAAGTGAAGGTAAACAGCAAATCGCAATTGTCTCAATATGCTGCTCCAGGCGGAGGATATGCTGTAAGTATTGTGGAAATCAAAAAATAATTCCTAAACATCGTTTGGAATCTACGGATACAATTGGTTTTGTTTGAAGCAAATGAGCTCGGTCTTGTACTGGGCTCTTTGCATTGGTAATAACACAAAGAATTCTGAAAACCCAAAATGGAAAATCCTATAACTTAAATTTACTTTGTAACTTTGTGCTTTTAATATATTCTTCAGATGAAACACCAATTCTGGTTCCTTTTTGTAGTCGTACTTTTTTTGTCTTCTTGCAACGATGACAACAAACTCCGAATGGAAGCCCAAAAAAAGGAAGCCCAAAAAAATGAAATCATTTTTATCAATATCAACAAAGGCTGGGTTTTTCAGTCTGCGCCAATAAATGCTGTTGCAGAAAACAGTATGTCTTTCTGGCCTCAGTGGCGTACGTTTATGGATGAATTGTCACAGAAACCAAAAAGTTCAATTAGTGCTTTTCAAAAGAAATCCAAAGTATTGACCAAAAAAGCGTTGGAATTAAAAGATAATATTCCAGGACAATACAACAATCCCGCCATCAAAAGCAGGATTTCGATTTTGATAACCAATGTAAGTTTGTTGGATATGTACTTGCATTTGACTCAAATTCCACATAAAAAAGTAGTCAAACAAGTTGCTGAAATTAATTTGGAATTGATTGCTTTGCAACGCGAAATGGACAAGATTGACGTAAAAAGTAAGATACCTGTTGAAGCAGGAGAGTCTGAAATGTTACAAATGATAAGAGATACTGCAAGAGCGATTCCATCTAGTATGCCACCTTCACAAAATACCCCACGCGTTGAGTAAGCCGATTTTATACAGTACCTACGAGAAATCACCTAAGTGTATTCAAATAAGTTCGAGTTTGACGGCGCAACCCGCCAGCAAATGGCATTTGACAGGTTTGCTAGGCTCTGGATTTTCATTTGTGACGCGTTCGTTGTTTACCCAGACCGAATTGCCTTTTTTGTTGGTGTTCAATAACAAAGAGGAAGCGGCCTATTACTTGAACGATATGGAGCAATTGGTGGGCGAAAAAGACGTGTTGTTTTATCCCGCCTCTTTCCGAAGACCGTATCAAATAGAAGAAACTGACAACGCCAATGTCTTGTTACGCGCTGAGGTATTGAACCGCATCAATTCGCGTAAAAAACCCGCCGTAATTGTCACTTATCCCGAAGCGCTTTTTGAAAAAGTAGTCACCCGAAAGGAATTGGACAAAAACACCTTGAAAGTCGCCGTTAATGATAAGATTTCTATCGATTTTATCAACGAGGTGTTGTTTGAATACGAGTTCAAAAGAGTTGATTTTATTACCGAACCTGGAGAATTTTCGGTGCGCGGAGGAATTGTAGACGTCTTTTCGTTTTCGAATGATAATCCGTACCGCATTGAGTTTTTTGGCAACGAAGTCGAAAGTATTAGAACCTTTGATGTCGCCACTCAATTATCAATTGAAACCAAGAAAAAAATCACGATTATTCCCAATGTAGAAAACTCTTTTTTTCAAGAAAATCGAGAATCTTTTCTAGATTATATTTCGCCGCAAACGGTAATTTTTATTCAAAATACCGAGCTGTTGTTGGCCGATTTAGACAAACAATTTGGCAAAGCCGAAGAAGCTTTCGCGAAATTATCACAAGAAATCAAGCGCTCCACACCCGAGCAATTGTTCTTGAATCAAGCCAGTTTTATTAAACGCGCTTTGGATTTTTCGGTCGTAGAATGGGGGAGCAAAGCAGTTTTTAAAACTATAAAAACGTTTCCTTTTCATTTTCAGCCACAACCGTCATTCAACAAACAATTCGATTTGTTATTGAATAACCTGAACGAAAACCATTTTAATGGCTATAAAAATTATTTGTTTTGTTCCAATGACGGACAAGTAAAACGCTTTCACGATATTTTTGAGTCATTAGATGAAGCCAATGCCGAAAACATTAGAAAGCAATACCATACTATCGTGTTGCCGATGTATCAGGGTTTTATCGACGAAGAAAACCAAATTGCTTGTTACACCGACCACCAGATTTTTGAACGCTATCACAAATTCAGCATCAAAAACGGCTATTCGAAAAAGCAAAATTTAACGCTCAAAGAACTGACCTCACTCTCGGTTGGCGATTACGTGACGCATATTGACCACGGAATTGGGAAATTTGGAGGCTTGCAAAAAATACAGGTCGAGGGCAAAACCCAAGAAGCCATTAAGTTGGTGTATGCTGATAATGACATTGTGTATGTGAGCATCCATTCGCTTCACAAAATTTCCAAATACAACGGTAAAGACGGAATGCCACCCAAAATCTACAAATTAGGCTCGAATGCTTGGAAAGCGTTAAAGCAAAAAACCAAAGCGAGAGTCAAACATATTGCGTTCAATTTGATTCAGTTGTACGCCAAACGTCGTTTGGAAAAAGGCTTTCAATTTGCGCCTGATAGTTATTTGCAAAACGAGTTAGAAAGTTCATTTATCTACGAAGATACCCCTGATCAAGTAAAATCGACTCAGGATGTCAAAGCCGATATGGAAAGCGAACGCCCAATGGACCGATTGGTCTGTGGTGATGTAGGTTTTGGTAAAACCGAAGTGGCCATTCGTGCTGCTTTCAAAGCCGTGGACAATAGCAAACAAGTAGCGGTTTTGGTGCCAACCACGATTTTGGCTTACCAACATTTCCGAACGTTTAGCGAGCGATTGAAAGATATGCCTGTGACTGTGGGTTATTTGAACCGTTTTAGAACCGCCAAGCAAAAAGCAGAAACCCTAAAGCAACTCGCCGAGGGTAAATTAGATATTCTTATTGGTACGCATCAATTGGTCAACAAAAATGTAGTCTTCAAAGATTTAGGTTTATTGATAGTAGACGAGGAGCAAAAGTTTGGGGTAAATGTAAAAGACAAACTCAAAACCATTGCGGCTAATGTAGATACGCTAACCCTTACGGCCACGCCTATTCCAAGAACCTTGCAGTTTTCGTTGATGGCGGCCAGAGATTTGTCGGTAATTACTACGCCACCGCCCAATCGTTATCCGATAGAAACGCACGTGGTTGGGTTTAATGAAGAAACCATTCGAGATGCGATTTCGTATGAAATTCAGCGCAATGGTCAAGTGTATTTCATCAATAACCGCATCGAAAATATTAAGGAAATCGCGGGTATGATTCAGCGTTTGGTGCCCAACGCACGAGTAGGCATTGGTCACGGCCAAATGGATGGTAAAAAACTCGAAGAATTGATGTTGGCATTTATGAACGGCGAATTCGATGTTTTGGTAGCCACCACCATCATCGAAAGCGGATTGGATGTGCCTAATGCCAATACCATTTTTATTAACAATGCGAATAATTTTGGACTATCAGATTTGCACCAAATGCGAGGACGTGTGGGACGAAGCAACAAAAAAGCCTTTTGTTATTTCATTTGTCCGCCGTATTCTGCGATGACCGAAGAAGCCCGAAAACGCATCCAAGCCTTGGAACAATTTAGCGAATTGGGTAGCGGTTTCAATATTGCGATGAAGGATTTAGAGATTCGTGGCGCAGGAGATTTACTGGGAGGGGAACAAAGTGGATTCATCAATGAGATTGGCTTTGATACCTATCAAAAAATTATGAACGAAGCCATCGAGGAGCTTAAGGAAAATGAATTCAAAGATTTGTATCCAGAAGAGAACAACATCGAAACTAAACAATACGTCAAAGACCTGCAACTCGACACCGATTTTGAGTTGTTATTCCCAGATGAATACATCAATACCGTTTCGGAGCGATTGCTGTTGTACAACGAATTAGGAGAAGTCAAAAGCGAAGAAGAACTGACCGTTTTCATCAACAAGTTGATAGACCGATTTGGACCTTTGCCAGCAAGAGCCAATGCCTTAATGAACAGCATTCGCATTAAGTGGATTGCCACTCGTGTAGGTATCGAAAAACTAGTACTCAAACAAGGCAAAATGATTGGGTATTTTGTTTCCGACCAACAATCGGATTTTTACCAATCGAATCGCTTCAATAAAGTCTTGGATTTTGTACAAAAGCATTCCAATCTATGCAAAATGAAAGAAAAGCAAACCCCCGCAGGCCTGCGTTTGTTGCTGACTTTCGACAATGCTAAAACCACCCGAAGATGTTTGGAGTTGATGGAATTATTGGGAGGGGAGAAGTAGGTTTTAAGAAGAAAATTGTTTTACTTTCAAATTATTCATTTTGTTTGAAGTAATATAACTATTGTACTTTTAAAGGTTTTGTAACTTTCTGTGAATTAGAAATAAATTGTTTATTTTTGAAATTAAAAAATTGGCACAATGGATAGTACTTCACAACTAAAGAAAAATTTGATTTCAAGGATAAAAGAGTCAAAGGATGTAAATTTTTTAAGTGCTCTACAGACCATTTTTGATGCCTCCGAGCAAGAACTGTATCAGCTGACAGCAGAACAACAGTCGTCAATCGAAATTTCGAGATCAGAATTACAAGAAGGTAAATTTCGTAAAAACGACCAAGTAATTTCAGAATTGAGAGAATGGCTCCAAAAGAAATAGTTTGGTCTACTTTATCCGAAATTCAGTTCAAAACGATTCTTGAGTTTTATTACTTCAGAAATGGAAATGCAGATTACAGTATGAAATTTCTATCGGAAGTAGAAGATTTATTAGAAACGTTATCCAAAACACCTTTTATTGGAAGATTAACTTCGAACAAATTTACTCGTGTTATTCCAGTAAAAAAGTACTTGATTTTTTATGAGGTACGAGAGAAATACTATTGAAATTGTAGCTTTTCGGGATAATCGACAAGATTCAGAAAAACGAAAAGTTAGATAATTTCTGTTTTCTTCTTTTTATATTCGATTTCGAAAAGGAATTTCGATTATAATTTTCTAATTCAAAACCTATGCTCCCTCTACAACCCCTTACTTCCGAAGAACATAAGCAATTGTTGCATCTGCTACAAAAACGTTTTGAGCAAAATAGCCATCGCCATCAAGGCATACAGTGGGAGAACGTAGTAACAAAATTAGAGCAACAACCGTTGAAGTTGCAATCGCTCCAAGCTATGGAAGAAACTGGTGGTGAACCAGATGTGGTGGGGTATGATGAGGCTACTAACGAGTATCTTTTTTATGATTGTTCGGTCGAGAGCCCCAAAGGACGTCGCAGTTGGTGTTATGATGCAAAAGCCTTGGACGAAAGAAAAGAATTTAAACCCGAAAATTCGGCCGTAGCAGTGGCTGAAGCGATGGGAATTACGCTACTAAACGAATCCGAATACCGCTATTTGCAACAATTGGGACCATTCGATACCAAGACCTCTAGCTGGTTGTTCACCCCAGCTCCAATTCGCGCTTTAGGTGGTGCTTTGTTTGGCGATTACCGTTACAAAACGGTTTTTGTATACCATAACGGCGCATCATCTTATTATGCAGCCAGAGGGTTTAGAGGTAGTTTGCGAGTGTAATTATTTCAAATTAATGATTTACTGTTTAGAGTCAAAAAAGGCTTTCATTTTAATTAAAATGAAAGCCTTTACTTTTAAGAAATAGTTGTAAAATTAGTTTTTAATAATTCTTTTGGTGATGGTGTTGTTTTCTGTTTCTATTTTGATAAAGTAAATTCCTGAAGGGACTGAAGAAATATCAATTTTGATTTTTTCTTCTGTGTTGGTGAACTCGTTTTTGAAAAATATTTTTTGTCCTTTTAAGTCATATAATTCTAACGTTTTTGGTAAAAGTCCATCCATTTTAATGTTGAAAACACCATTGGTGGGATTCGGATATAGAGCCACTTGATTGATTTCGAAATCTTGTCTTGATAGTGTAACCCCATTAATTACGAAATCATCTATGACAACCCCTAATTGATTCTCTAAATCATCTGACCAAAATACAATTCTAAAGATTACATTTTTTTCGTTCGTTAATCCACTTAAAGAGGTGGAATAGGTTTTTAAGGTCATATCTGTACCCGTCCATTGTGCACCTGGGCAATTAGTACAATCATTTGCGCTTCCCGAACTTGCTTTTGTTCTGGAGCTATTGTACCAGTTGGTTCCTTTTTGTCCAAGTATCTTCCATGTTTTTCCGAAATCGGTAGTGTATTCTACGAAGAAAATATCCCAATTGGGCTCTAAATCAAAGGCTGCTTTAAAACTAATTTCTGGACTAGAAATCTGGTTTAAATTATAACATTGTGATACTAAATAAGCTTTGGTTTTATTTGGATAATTACCCGTTAAACTTGTTGTATACACATTGTTGGTAGCTGTTGCTAATGCATCATTTGTTCTGATACCTTTAGTCCATAAACTATTAGTGGCACCGTCATTATATGTTAACAAGTTGGATGAATTGTTGTTTTCAAATGTGTTTATTACGCCAGCAGTTCCAAAGTTATTAATGTATAAGGGAACCGAAGTATGATTGTTATCCGGATCATTATCGTTTGTAATTATGGTCGAAATATTAAGCAAATAGGCACCGTTTTCCGCTTTAATTTCGGGAAGATCTATGATTTGAGTCGCAGTTGGGAGAATTGTTCCAGTCCAATTATAGGAAAGTGGAGTATCGTTGTAGGTATAATTGACTGTAACAGTTTTTACATCATTTTTACCAATATTTTTCACAGCTATTTTTGGAATTATTCCTGTGCAATAGATATCTGTATTTGGGTATTGTACATTTGTAAGTTGAATGTCATCTGAAAATGTTTCTATATTGATATTTGATTGCCAAATTCCTCTTCCATAGGTAGAAGCTATAATTTTGGCATCTACATAATTAAATTCAATATCGGTTACGCTTACATTTGGTAAATTTGTGTCAAAAGGTTCCCATTTTGCCATGGAATCATCTCGATAATATACGCCTAATTTTGTACCTAGATATAAAGGATTAAGGGAATTTCTACCTTGATGTTTGATTACATTTTTTCCAACATTTGGCAGACCAGTAGAAATAGAAACAAAAGATTTACCACCATCTTTTGATTGTAACACTTCTCCGTTTGTATTTGAAGTGGTTAGGTAGATAATATTACTATCTGTACTATGTATACAAATAGATGTGATTAGTTTATTGGCTGTATAAGTGATTTTAAATGTATTTCCTTTGTCGGTACTTTTGTAGAGAGTATATTCGTTTACAACATAAATATTGCTGTCATTGCTGGGGTCAATTCCAATTAGTTCTATACTGTCTGATCCAAGAGTTGTGTTGCTAACCACTTTCCACTCTTTTCCTGATAATTTATACAATTTAGTATAACCAGAAAACAATTCTCCAGAACGGTTAAATACTAGCGGCGTAATCCAGTTTCCAGTTTCACCTTCGGGAGCGGGAACCCATGAATTTAAATTTGCTCCAGCTGTATTGCTAATATGCATCATACCTCCATTTTGAACAAAACTATAGTAGTTATTGCTATTATTTGGATCAATGGCAGTATCCATTCCATCTGCACCATGAAAATTATACCATTTGTTATTGTTATATGCAAAACCGCCATTGTCTTGAAGTCCGCCCGTCATTTTGCTAGCGGTTTGTTTTGAAACCGCAATTTTATAAAACTGACTTATTTGTAATCCATCCGTATAATTTTTAAAGTTTAAACCACCATCACCTGAAACATAGATGCCTCCGTCTGTCCCAGCATACAAATTGGAGTTGATAAATTTTAAAAAATGGATGTCGGCATGAGTATACGAACTGCTATTCGGTTCATTCCAAGAGTTAATGACATTAAAGGAATTGCCTCCGTCGATCGATTTCCAAATATTTAAGCAACCAACATATACTTCTTCGGGATTACTATCAGAAACCGCTAAGGCTAAATCTGCATAATATTGGTTTGATTCATAAATATTTTCTGTTTCTGCTGTTTTTGTAAAAGTATCTCCACCGTTTATTGATTTGTAAATCCCTTTGAATTTATCACCAACACTAGTGAGTATATATACATAATTTGGATTAGCGGGTGTAACATCAAGTAATGATCTTGAGGAGTTTAAATCAGTTGTTATGGTTGAAAAACTAGATCCCCCATCAGTAGAGCGAAAAAAACCAGTGTTATTTACTGCATAAACTATATTTGCATTACCAGGTTTGTATCGTAGTGATCCTTTGGAAAAACTTCCAGGGACCACTTGGTACCATGTATCACCCCCATCGATAGTTTTGTACAAACCATTATTTGTTGCACATAATAATATTTTAGTATTGTTTGGATTAATGATAATATCACCACTTGCATAATAAGATCCTGTAAATGTTAATCCAGTTGTATTCCAAGTAATTCCTCCATCAGTTGATTTTAAAACTCCAATGGAGTAGGTCGAAAAGGTATCCTTGTCGCCAGTAGCAATATAAATTATTTTAGAATTTGTTGGATCAATTGCTATTCCAGAAACCCCAATTTGTGGTAAATTATCCGACATTGGTGTCCAGCTCATTCCAGCATCTATTGATTTCCAAATTCCACCCGAAGGTGTGCCAACATAAATTGTATTCTTATCTAAAGGATCTACTGCCACAACATCTACACGACCTTGTCCATTTGACCAAGTTCCTGTCGGTGTATTGGTATATGGGCCAATAGGCTCCCAAACACTTGTTGGTAAGCTGGCACTTTTGTTAAGTTTTGCTTCTTTTTTTTGTGCAATGGCTTTCCATGTTTCTGCAGGAGTGATTAAAAAGCCTTTTTCATCTGTGTTATTACTCCAATTAAAATCCCAACGCATAAAAGGTTTGTAGCCGCTTCCTTTTTTTGTTTTGTCGTGATTTTTCCAATATTCATTGAATAATGCTCTCAATTCATTAATGCTTTTTTCTTTTGATGTTGAGGTTTTATTGGTATTCGCATTTTCTTCAAGCCAAGGTGCTGAGTCATTATATTGTGAATAGCATAATAATGGAAAAATCAACAATAGCAGCAGGTAGTTTTTTGTCATTTTTGTAAGCTTTTTCACAAAAGTAATTTATTTTTTCAAGTAATCCCTTATAAATGAAAAACTTATTTGTTATTCCTTTTTTTGTTGTGAAAGTTTATTGGTTTTATTCAAAAATAAGCTATTCCTCATGCTCGTTATGAAGTAATCATTCGTCTTCATCATCTTAAAATAAGAACATTCTTTGGTTTGTATTTATTAACGAGTTGAAAAATTTTGCTATAGATAACGAAAAGTTTAAAAATAAGCTATCTTTAATTCATATTCAAAACCCTGAAAATCATGAAAAAAGCATTTACATATATTTTATTTCTTTGGGTAATTTGCTCGTACTCTCAAGAAAAAACAACATTAGGATTAACCTTGAATCATCTGGCTATTTCGGTAAAAGATGTCAATATAGCAGCGACTTTTTATTCCAAAATCTTGTACTTGCCCGAGATTACCAATCGCACTCAAAAAGAAGGCATTCGTTGGTTTTCTTTAGGCGATGACAAAGAGTTGCATTTGGTTTCCACGATTACTTCGCCTGTGACAATCAACAAAGCGGTGCATTTTGCTTTAACCACACCACATTTTGACGAATTGATAGCACAATTGCAAAAAGAACACATTCCGTATTCCGATTGGCCAGGAGAACCCAACAAAATTACCACCCGTGCTGATGGAATTCAGCAAGTTTATTTTCAGGATCCAGATGGGTATTGGATAGAGGTTAATAGTGTCGCTAGCAAATAATTTAAAATAATTCAAGCGTTTTTTTCCCCTATTTTTGCATTTCTATTTTAGAATACCACACGATATGAGAACATTAGTTATTGGAGATATACACGGCGGTTTGCGTGCCTTGCATCAAGTGTTGGAGCGAGCAAAAGTTACGCCCTCCGATCAATTGATTTTTTTGGGCGATTATGTCGACGGCTGGAGCCAATCTCCACAAGTTATCGATTTACTCATCCAAATGAAAAAAACACATAACATAATCTGTATTAAAGGGAATCACGATGAACTTTTTTTGGACTACCTCGATAGCGGCAAAGACAATCCCTTGTGGTACAAACACGGTGGAGAAGCAACCGTATTGGCTTATGAAAAAGTGGACGATGCTACCATTCAACAACATATCGAATTCTTACACTCTTTAGAAAATTATTACCTAGACGAGCACAATCGATTGTTTATTCACGCGGGTTTTACCAATCTTAATGGAATTCATTACGAATACTTTCCTCGCTTATTTTATTGGGATCGAACCCTTTGGGAAACGGCTGTTGCCTTAGATAAATCGTTGCCAAAAGACCATCTTTCCTATCCCAAACGATTGACTCTTTATAAAGAAATCTATATAGGCCATACCCCAGTTACCCGATTAGAACAAACCACACCAGTACAAATGGCCAATGTTTGGAATGTAGACACCGGCGCCGCCTTCAAAGGACCACTTACCATTCTAGATATCGATACCAAAGAATACTGGCAAAGTGAACCCTTACATCAGTTATATTTCGATGAAAAAGGAAGAAATTAAAGTTTTTTAGGAGCAGTAGTCATTAGGCTTTTTTGGGAGCAAAGTCCCGCTGTCCTTCCAATCTTTTTATCCCCAAAAAGGGATAAAAAGGATTTTCCCTCCCATCGGGGCTAAGGAGTTACATTAGTCATTTTTTGGAAACAATTAGCCATAAAAAACCCTTTCAGTTTTTCATACTGAAAGGGTTTTCATTTCTATAAATCGATATTACAAATCAAATTTAATCCCTTGTGCCAAAGGCAAATTGGTCGTATAATTGATCGTATTCGTTTGGCGACGCATATATACTTTCCAAGCGTCAGAACCTGATTCTCTTCCGCCACCAGTTTCTTTTTCTCCACCAAAAGCACCTCCAATTTCCGCTCCAGAAGTACCAATATTCACATTGGCAATACCACAATCCGATCCTGCTACTGACAAGAAACGTTCTGCTTCACGCAAATTATTGGTCATAATTGCAGAGGACAAACCTTGCGCTACACCATTTTGTATTTCAATCGCATTTTCAACATCGCCACTGTATTTCATCAAATACAATACAGGAGCAAACGTTTCATGTTGTACAATTTCGAAATTGTTTTTAGCTTCAGCAATAGCTGGTTTTACATAACAACCGCTCTCATATCCTTCACCCGAAAGTACGCCACCTTCAACTAAAATTTTACCGCCTTCGGCTACTACTTTAGTCAACGCTTGGTTATACATTTCAACGGCTTGTTTGTCTATAAGTGGTCCCACGTGGTTTTTTTCATCCAATGGATTTCCAATTCGCAATTGCCCATATGCCGCCACAATAGCGTCTTTTACTTTGTCATACATACTTTCGTGGATAATCAATCTACGGGTTGAGGTACATCGTTGTCCTGCGGTTCCAACAGCGCCAAAAACAGCGCCAATAACAGTCATTTTGATATCAGCATCAGGAGTTACAATTATAGCGTTGTTGCCGCCTAATTCTAAAAGCGATTTTCCTAAACGCCCTGCTACCGTTTGTGCTACAATTTTCCCCATTCTAGTAGAACCTGTAGCCGAAATTAACGGAACACGAGTGTCTTTGGTTAACAATTCACCAATAGTGTAATCACCGTTAATCAAACAAGAAATTCCTTCTGGAAGGTTGTTTTCTTTTAACACTTCGGCAATAATATTTTGGCAAGCTACTCCGCAAAGAGGCGTTTTCTCAGAAGGTTTCCAAACACAAACATCGCCACAAATCCAAGCCAAAGCCGTATTCCAAGCCCAAACTGCTACAGGAAAGTTGAAGGCAGAAATAATACCTACTACCCCAAGCGAATGGTATTGCTCATACATTCTGTGTCCTGGACGTTCGGAGTGCATTGTCAATCCGTGTAACTGACGAGACAATCCTACTGCAAAGTCACAAATATCAATCATTTCTTGAACTTCGCCGTAGCCTTCTTGCAACGATTTCCCCATTTCATAAGAAACCAATTTCCCTAAAGCTTCTTTGTTTTTGCGTAATTTTTCTCCAAACTGACGTACAATTTCACCACGTTGTGGGGCTGGCATCAATCGAAATGTTTTGAAAGCAGCTGTCGCAGTTTGCATCACTTTTTCATAATCCGCAGCAGAACTTGTCGTTACCGATGCAATTAATTGTCCGTCTACAGGAGAGTAACTTTCTAACAATGAACCGCTCGCAAAGTGCTGCGTTCCAGTAGAAGTTCCTTCATTTACTGCTTTAATACCTAGTTGCGCTAGGGCTTCGTTCATTCCGAATTGAGTTGCTATTGTTGTCATTGTAACTTTTTTAGTTAAAATTGTTATATTTTTTCGTAAAGATAGTATTTAGATGCAAATTTCAAAGAAGTGTTTCTAGTTAAAATTAGTAAACACCAAAAAATCAAGACTTTCTGTTAATTGAAGTCCTTGTAAAATGCCGTAAAAGTAACCTAAATCGCAAAATTAAGGTGGTTTCATTTAAAAATAACAGCCATTTTCAGCAGAAGCCGTACTTTTAACCTTTAATTTTCAATACAGAAAAGATGAAAAAAGTATTGGGTTTGCTACTGCTATTTTTTGTGAGCACATTAGTTTCTTTTGGACAAAAGACGAAACCCGTTTTTGAAGTCGTCCCTTTGGGGGTGTATGGCGGAATCGATGAACGAAATTTATCGGCCTATTTAGTGGCTCCTATCGGAACAAAGGAATACGTTTGTTTAGACGCTGGAACCGTTCATTCGGGCATTGAAAAAGCAATCGAAAAAGGCACTTTCTCCGTTCCTTCGAGTACTGTTTTACGCCAATACATCAAAGGCTATTGTATTTCACACGCGCATTTGGATCACGTGTCGGGTTTGATTATCAATTCACCCGCGGACTCGACTAAAACGGTTTACGCCATATCTCCTGCAATGAAAATGATGCAAAACCATTATTTTAACGACCAGACTTGGGCGAATTTTGGCGATGACGGTTTGGGGAAGCCCTTAAAAAAATACCATTTCGAAACCCTTTCTTTTGGAAAAACCATACCCATTTCGAACACTTCGATGACGGTGCAAGCGTTTCCGTTGAGTCACGTAAATCCTTACGAAAGCACAGCATTTTTAATCAAAAAAGACAACAATGCGGTCTTGTATTTAGGCGACACAGGACCTGACTCTGTAGAAAAAACCACAAACCTAGCCGACCTTTGGAAAGCCATCGCGCCCTTGATTCAAAAACAAGAGTTGAAAGGGATTTTTATAGAAGTTTCGTTTCCTAACGAACAACCCGATGCGTTCCTATTCGGACATTTAACGCCTAAACATTTGATGAAAGAAATGCAGGTTTTAGCAGCACTCACTGGAAAAGAAGCCTTGCAAAAATGCAAAATCATCATTACCCATTTGAAACCTCCTGCAACCTCTATCCAAAAAATAAAGCAACAATTAGCGGCTCCAAACGAGTTGGGATTGACTTTTGTATTTCCTGAACAAGGTGTGCGTATGGAGTTATAGGGTATTATTCAAAACATATAAGACATTTAAGTTTTTGTGTCTGTCTCGATTTTTTTCAATCATATAAGGTATTAAAGGTCATTTAAGTTTTGTTTAAATCCGTACTGTGGTAAATAACTTAACCGCAAAGTTCGCAAGGGTTTTCGCAAGGGACGCAAAGTGAAAGAGTATTGCTTTGTGGTAAAAAGCTTAACCGCAAAGGGCGCAAGGGTTTACGCAAGGGTCGCAAAGTTATTTTGTATTTTAATCTGTGTAAATCTGTGTAAATCTGTGTAAATCTGTGTAAATCTGTGTAAATCTGTGTTTGAATAATTAGCCACAAGGAATGCAAAGTTTCTTTTGTTTTTAATTTTTGCCGATTTGTATAATTTTATCTAACCCTTTTCAAATTAACAACAAAGTGCAAAACCTTGCGTGCCTTGCGTTTTTTCTTTGCGAACCTTGCGGTTAAAAATTGCAAAGCTCACAAAGAACAAACTCATATGACTTATATGTTTTAAAAAATTTAGTTCAATGCTTATTTCTTCCCCATAAATCTTGGGTCGGTATCCATCACGGTGCCACAATTTTGGCAAGTACGCAACGCTTCAGAGCTATAGAAATGTTGAAAATGAGGCAGAAAATCTTTTTCAATGTTGTGGAGTTCAAAATAGACTTCGTGCAGTTTATGATTACAAGACTCACAATGCCAAAGCAAACCATCGGTAAAGCCCAAACCGGCTCTTTTGCGTTCAATCACTAGCCCAATAGAACCTTCGGAACGTACAGGTGAGTGCGGAATTTTAGCGGGGTGTAAATACATATCTCCTGCGTGCAGTTCCATTTCTTTGCGCTGCCCTTCTTCTTGAATGATGACTTTTATACTGCCTTCGAGTTGGTAAAACAGCTCTTCTGTTTCGTTGTAGTGGTAATCTTTTCGGGCATTCGGTCCCGTCACAATCATCACGATATAGTCGCCAGAATCAACATAAAGGTTTTTGTTGCCAACGGGTGGTTTTAATAACTCACGGTTATCTTGAATCCATTGGTTGAGGTTGAAGGGTTTTGCTATGGCCATTGTTTTTGTGCTAAAATTGGAAAGGCTAAGATAAGGAAAATGATACTATCAAATGATATTATCAAAAACCGTTTCTCTTCCTACTTCAGGGAATTCGCTTTAAAAAAGTTAGCCACTAATTACACCAATTGCCACTAATTATAATCGAAATTGAAATCAAATTTCACGAATTCCATCAACGTTAATAATTTGTGTCATTAAAACATATTGTAGTTCGTTATTTATTAGTGAATTCGTGGCGGAAATTTTTAAACGCGAATACCGAGCTCCTATTTGCCTTCTCTAATCAAATAGACATATACTGGGAAATGGTCGCTATATCCAACTTCGGTTAGGGAATGCCTAAGTGGATAGCCTTTAAATTTTCCTTGCGTTTGAATGAGGTAATTCCGCTGGAATATGCCTGGTTTCCAATACTGCCAAGTCGAATAATCTGAATTGAGCCAAGTGCCAGTAAGCATAATTTGGTCAAAAACATCCCAAGCATCTTGGTGTGCAATCGTACCCAATCCCTTGCTCAACAAAGCTTCAAAAGGATTGAAGATTTCGTGTGGAGCTACCGCTGTTTTTTTTCCTTTGGCACCCAAAGCCACCTTTATGCTCTTGTTATGAGGCCCATCGTTGAGGTCACCCATCGTAATGATTTTTGCATTGACATTGAGTTGTTGCAACGAATCGATAATTTTCTTATTCAGTTTTCCAGCGGCTTCTCGGTACGCACTTGTTTTTTGCTCGCCACCAGAACGAGAAGGCCAGTGATTGACAAGGAGATGGATTTCTTCTCCTTCCAAATAGCCACTAACTAGCAATTGGTCTCGAGTGTAAATCCTTTTGGTTGGTGCTAAAATAGGAACATCATCTTCTGTTTTTTCAGCCAATGATGATGCAGTATTGGTTTTTTCAGCCTCTGGAGTAGCATTCAAATACAAGGGAATCACACTGTAATTTGTGGGTCGAAACCATTTTTTTCGGTATAACAAAGCCACATCAATGCCACGCTTGTCGGGTGAATCAAAGTGAATGATACCATATTCGCCCTCTTGTAGTTGAGATTGTTGAATCAAATCTTCGAGTACGGCTCTGTTTTCGATTTCACATCCGCCGATAAAGGTGGGCAATTCTTTGTTTTCTGGCGTACCAATTTCTGAAAGGACTTGTGCTAAATGATGGAGTTTGGTTTGGTATTTTGCTTTTGTCCATCGTTGCAAACCATCGGGTGTCCACTCTTCATCAAAAGTATCGGGGTCGTTGATGGTGTCAAAAAGGTTTTCAAAATTGTAAAACGCAACCGTATGTATTTTGAATTTTTTGGTTTGTGAAAATAGAGGCGATGTCCCCAAAACAAGAAAGAGTCCAAAAATCAACCAGTTATACTTCATATATATTATACTAAAATCGCTACAAGTAAAGTTAAGGGATTTCCATTAGAAACCGCTGCATATTTTAGGATTTGCCTATATTTGTTTTTATAACTCAGTTTTGAATCTATTGAAACCCAATTTAAACATTACTACTAACAACGGACAAGCAAAAGCCAATAGCAAAGGTCATTTTTTATGGCAAGCTTTGTTTTTTGTTTTTGTATGCTCGATTACTAACAGTCAAGCTCAAAAAAAGATGATTACACCACCCGTACTTCAAAAAGGAGATACCGTTGCCATTGTGGCTACCGCTCGAAAAAATATCGAAGATAATTTACAACCTACTATCGATTTGCTACACAGTTGGGGACTCGAAGTGGTGATTGGAAGCACCATTGGTTTAGACCAAAATCAATTGGCGGGGACAGATGCGCAACGTGCCGCCGATTTTCAAAAGCAAATGGACAATCCTAATATTAAAGCCATTTGGTGTGCTCGTGGCGGCTACGGAACGGTGAGAATGATTGATTTATTGGATTTTTCTACTTTCAAAAAGCACCCTAAATGGATAGTAGGCTTTAGTGATGTTACGGTTTTACACAATCATTTGAATACGTTGGGTTACAAAACTATCCACGGAACGATGCCTGTGAGTATTCCTAGAACCGCTCCTGAATCGATAGCTACTTTGTACAAAGCCTTGTTTGGACAACCATTAGCCTACACTATTGAACCTACGGCAATGAATCGTTTTGGCAAAGCCAAAGGAGAATTGGTAGGTGGGAATTTATCGATTTTGTATAGTTTGTTTGGCTCGCCTTCTGCTATTGATTGTTCGGATAAAATTCTTTTTATCGAAGATTTAGATGAGTATTTGTACCACATCGACCGTATGATGATGAATTTGAAACGCAATGGTTGTTTGGAAAGCATCAAAGGAATTATCGTAGGCGGTATGACCAAAATGAAAGATAATGATATTCCTTGGGGCAAAAATGCGCTTGAAATTATTGAAGACGTAACCAAATCCTATAACATTCCCGTGGTATATAATTTCCCAGCGGGGCATATTAAGGATAATCGCGCGTTGATTTTAGGAAATACCATCACACTTGAAGTCACAGCTACAGGCACTACTGTGGTTTTTGAATAGTTTTTTGGTTGAGACATATAAGTCATATAAGTTTACAATTATAATTTTATTGAACCATATAAGGTATTGAAGGGCATATAAGTTGGGTTTGAAAAATAATACTTTGGTTTAACCACTAAGTTCACAAAGATTTGCACAAAGTTCACTAAGAAAGATGGTTTACTTTTACTCTGGTAATTCACAACAATCAGTGTTCTTAAATGACCTTCAATACCTTATATGGTTCAAAAACTGATTACACATTGAAATAGCGAGAGTAATAATTTTCATAATCATCAATTGCATTCTGCTTTAGCGGGATGTTTTTTAATGTGAATCTAGAAAGGCTTTAGCCAAAATTATGCTGTATTTTGGCTAAAGCCTGATGTGGGTTTGCATTATAGTGAATGGGCTAAAGCCCATTTCTATTCAAATCTTAAATGACCTTATATGCCTTATATGGTGAATTTAAAAAAACTAATATGACTTATATGTTTAAAATTTCAAAAGGATTTTGATTTAAAATATGGCAGCACATAACGAATTAGGAAAACTAGGAGAGGAGCTAGCGGTTGATTTTCTGAAAAAAGAAGGTTACACGATTTTAGCAACGAATTGGATTTTTCAGAAGGCTGAGATTGATATTTTGGCTCAAAAAGAAGATATTTTGGCGGTAGTTGAGGTCAAAACACGGTCTTCTATCGAGTTTGGATTGCCACAAGACTTTGTAAAACCCAAAAAAATCCAATTATTGGTAAAAGCTGTCGATGCTTATGTGACCCTCAACGAAATCGATGTAAATGTACGATTTGACATTATTGCGATTCATAAAGAGAAGGAATCCTTTGCAATTGAACACCTTACCGACGCTTTTTTTCACTTTTAATCAAAAAAAATCCGATGTTATATTTGTAACAAATTGTTTTTTATTTATATTTGCAAAGAGATTTAACACATTTTGTCAGTTAAATCTAATCTTTCTCTAAAAAAATTAAAAATGTATTTGTTATGAAAACTGTTTCTTCAATTGTTGAAAATTACATCAAAACCAAACCTTTTTTATTGAACGCTCTTTCTTTGGGTATTATCAATTTGACTTCATTATCTCGGAATATTATGACCGAATTAGAAAGTGAATTTGGTAAAGAGGTAAAACAAGGCGCTGTGGTGATGGCTTTGAAACGATTAACAGAAGAATTGGATTTCAAGTTGAATCATAAAATCAATAAAGTAATCAAAAACATTGGTGAAATTACCGTACGCTCGGAGCTGACGGATTACACTTTTGCGGTTTCTGACACTGTTTTGAACAAGCAAGCTGATTTGATTACCGACATTAATACGTTTTCGGATATTTTCTATACTTCTTCACGTGGAGTTAATGAGATTAACATTGTGGTGAGTAACAGCGTGAATCACTTGGTTGAAAAGCATTTTTCTAGTGAGAAATTAATTCAGAAATTAGAAAATTTGGCCTCGATTACGGTTAAATTGCCCAAAGAAAATATAGTGGTTCCGGGTATTTATTACTTCATTTTTCAGCGTTTGGCTTGGGAAGGAATCATTATCAATGAGGTGATTTCGACTTCGAATGAGTTTACAATCTTGGTGAGTGAGAATGAAGTAGATGTAGCTTTTAAAGTAATAAAAGACTTGAAAAATTAGGAAAACATTCCAAAAATAATATGAAAACGAAGCCTAGTGCTTCGTTTTTTTGTGCAAGAAAGTCAAAGAAATGTTTACAAAAAAAGACTATGCTTACTCTTAGCCCCGATGGGAGGGAAAATCCTTTTTATCCCTTTTTCGGGATAAAAAGATTGGAAGGACAGCGGGACTTTGCTTACTGATGTACCCATTTTTTGCTGCTCCTAAAAACAATGGTGCGGCTTGGGGTGAAATTAATGGTCGCTAATGCTTAAATTTACATTTTTATTACGCAAAACAATGTCATTATCTCCTTCTTATCAAAAGTTTAAAGACCAAATTGCAGCTGTGCTCGACTCGGAGCGCCTATTGACGAATCCTTTGCAAACCTTGGCGTATGGAACGGATGCGAGTTTTTATCGGTTGATTCCGAAGATGGTGCTTTTGGTACATTCTGAAGCCGAAGTGGTGGCGATTATCAAAGCGGCAAATGCCTTGAATATTCCCTTGACGTTTCGAGCGGCGGGAACGAGTTTGTCGGGACAAGCGATAACGGACTCGGTTTTGGTCGTGGCGACGCACGGTTGGAAGCATTACGAATTATTCGATGACAAGCAAAAGATAAAACTAGAACCCGGAATTGTAGGCGCTAGGGCGAATACTTTTTTGGCGCCACACGGATTAAAGATTGGTCCCGACCCGGCTTCTATTGGTGCGGCGATGATTGGTGGAATTGTAGCCAACAACGCCAGCGGGATGTGCTGCGGAACGGCTCAGAATTCCTATAAAACCATTGCTGATATTCGAATGATTTTGCACGACGGGACAGTCCTTGACACAGCCGATACGGAAAGTGTGGCTTCGTTTTATGAAACTCAGGCGCATTTAATTGAGGAAATTAAAGACTTGCGACATACGATTGTTACGAATCCAGCTTTGGAGGAGCGCATTCGTCAGAAATTTAAAATCAAAAATACTACGGGCTATAGCATCAATGCTTTGGTGGATTATGAAGACCCTATTGAAATTATCAAGCATTTGATGGTGGGTTCTGAAGGGACTTTGGCGTTTATTTCGAATGTGACTTTTAAAACGGTTGTAGACGAAAAGCATAAATCTTGCTCGTTGTTGATTTTCAATTCGATTCAGGACGCTTGCAACGCGACGATTTTGTTGAAATCAAGTCCTGTTGCTGCAGTAGAATTGCTTGACAGAGATTCCATTCGCTCAGTAGAAAATGATACCGAAGCACCGGATTATTTTAAAACGTTACACGAAGACGCTTGTGCTTTATTGGTAGAATGCAGAGACAATGATAAAGAAGTGTTGTTGCAAAAACAACAACAAGTGAAAGCTCAAATTGTGAGTATACCGACTTTTACGGATTATGAATTCACATCAGACCCCAAACAATATTATTTTAATTGGAAGGCAAGAAAAGGTTTGTTGCCCACAGTAGGTGGTTTGCGAAAAACAGGAACGACGGTGATTATTGAAGATGTGGCTTTTCCGTTACCTCAATTGGCAGAAGCTTGTGTGGCATTAAAAGCCTTATTCAAAAAATACGAATACCACGACGCGGTTTTGTTTGGACACGCGCTAGAAGGGAATTTGCATTTTGTGTTTTCGCAAGATTTCTCGAATCCGAAGGAAGTACAACGCTATGAAGACTTAATGGCCGAATTGGCGATAATTGTAGTGGATCAATTTGGAGGCTCTCTGAAGGCGGAACACGGAACGGGGCGTAATATGGCGCCTTTTGTGGAAAAAGAATGGGGAGCGGCGGCTTATGATATTATGAAGCGGATAAAGAAGATCTTTGATCCAAAGAACCAAATCAATCCCGATGTTTTGATCAATCCCGATCCAAAAGCGCATTTGAAACACTTAAAACCTTTACCAGAATCTCACGCTATTATTGATAAATGTATGGAATGTGGATTCTGTGAACCGCATTGTGTTTCCGAAGGATTAACGCTTTCACCTAGACAACGCATTGTTATTGCTAGAGAAATCAGTCGATTAGAAGCAACTAATGACGACCCGCAACGATTGGCCGATATTAGAAAAGACGTTACCTATCAATTGGATGAAACTTGTGCCACGGATGGTTTGTGTGCTTTGGCTTGTCCTGTTCATATTGATACGGGCAAGTTTGTCAAACATTGGCGAGCCGATGCGATTACCGATACGCAAAAGAAAGTGGCTAACTACATTGGTTCAAATATGGCAAGTACCACCGCGATAATGCGAGCGGGATTAAAAGTGGTGTCGTTTTTTCATTCGATTTTGGGTACAAGTGTTATGTCATCGATTTCTAGTGGATTACATTGGATTTCAGGTGGCAATATTCCTAAATGGATTCCTCAAATCCCGAAAGGAGCGGATAAAATTAAGTAAGCGAAAGATTGGCCACTAATTCACGAATTGGTTTTAAAAAAAGAGTCACTAATTTGCAGATTTTAATTGGAATAGCATAAAGGAAATAACCGCAAATTCGCAAATTTTAATTTAAGTAGTTGTAAAACTTAATTTGCGAATTTGCGGTGAAATAATTTTAAGATTTAGTGCATTCGTGGCAAAAATAAATAAATATGGCTGATTTAAAAGTAGTGTATTTCCCTTCCTGCATCAACCGTGCGATGGGAAAAAACGAATTTCAAAAAGAAGAAGACTTACAACTCACAGCATTGACTCATCAGTTGTTGGTGCGGGCGGGTTATACCATTATTTATCCAAAAGAATTGGATGCGCATTGTTGTGGAATGCCTTTTTCTAGTAAAGGTTTTGTTGCCGTGAATCATAAGCAATCCCAACTTTTAGAAGCTGATTTGCTTCGTGTTTCAGAGAATGGCAATTATCCTATTTTGTACGATATGAGTCCTTGTTTTTACCATTCCAAAGAAGAGTTCACTAGTGCTTTGAAGATAGTAGACCCCATAGAGTTTATGTTGGACTTTGTGTTGCCTAAATTAACCATAAAAAAGAAAAAGGAAGCAGTGGCTATTTTTCCCGTTTGTTCGGTTAAAAAAATCGGAAAAATGGATCAATTATTGGCTTTGGCCCAGCATTGTGCAGAGCAAGTGACGATGATTGACAGCAATTGTTGTGGCTTCGCGGGCGATCGCGGTTTTTTGGTTCCAGTATTGAACGAACACGGACTTAAAGACTTGAAACAGCAAATTCCAACCCACTGTACCAATGGCTATTCTACTAGTAGAACTTGCGAAATTGGTTTAGAAAAAGCCAGCGGAATGTCGTTTACTTCTATTTTTTATTTGATTGAAGAAGTTACGCGATAACTTTAATTTGCTGCCGACTGCCCATCATACTTCATTTTTCTCAAAATCCTCAAGGCTTCTTTGAAAGACAAATACACTTGAGGGAATGGTTTAAGAAAAGTTTTGGCATCAATTAATTTTTGTTTCGCATCCTCAAATCCGTTGAGGTAGCAAATCATCAAAGTAGAAGGTAGATTTTCTAGGTCTTTTAATTCTCTATCGTTTAGCAATTGCCCTTTTTGAAGTTTGTTCAATAAAGCACTATTAGCATTATAAATGTGATACAACATTTTGGTATTGAATTCGGGTGGTTCAAACAGAAAATCCCTGTCGATTTTGTAATAGCCATTGTCGTGAAAACGCAAGGTTTGTTTTTCCAAAGGATAATAACTGGTTTTGTCATTCAATCCCAAAGGCACATACTCTATAATCGTAAAGGTATCTTCGTCAAAAGTAATTTCTACCACATCTTGAGCGGAGTAAAACAGCTTAATTTGTTCGTTGATAAGGGCTATGTCTACTCTAGACAAATACGTTTTTCCTTTGTAATGTTTGGCTATTCCCGCCCAGCAAATCACGAACAACTCCTTGAAAACTTTATATTTAGGAGACATATCTTTATGACGGAAATTCATAAAATCAATCACACCATCAAGTGTATATGCTATACTGTTGCGTGAATTGTTTTCAATCCCAATAACCGTTTCTGTATTTTGATAGTTGCGTTCTATTTCACCTTCGACTGGAAGTGTATTGCTGCCTCTACGTATAAAAATGCTATTGGCTAGTATCGTATGAATTCCTTTTTTGAAGAAAGAGGTCTTCGGATTGGGTTTAATGGTTACTAAACCAATTACTTTGTCTTTGGGTAAGTTGGGGAAAGGCACATTTTCATACTGAATCTGAGGAGGATTTTCCAGAAAGGCATTGACTAAATTCTGAATCCGACTATCATCAAAAAAATCATCGCCCACAATGGCATTATCTTGGTCTTCAACGCCGACGACTATGTATGAATTATTGGTAGGATTGGAGTTGGACAAAGCGCAAATGTGTTTCAAAAACTTGGCTTTTCCCTCTCTAGAATGCAAATTCAATTGTCTTTTTTTGTCATAAAAACTGCTCTCATCATTATGAGCCAATAGGTTCTTAATAAGCAAGCGTTTATTAATCATGACTTGGGTGGTCTTACATAGACTTTAGGTTCTTAAAAGTACACTTTTTTGATAGTAAAATAAGAAAAAGAACTATCTAGCTTTTTTAAATGTAACTAAAGATAAATAGTTCTACTACATTAAAAATAGTTAATTTCTTTTTACAATAGTTGGCGAAGCCTGAGCCGTTGGGTACACAATCAAGTCAGCAATGTTGACGTGATAAGGTCGTGTCACCACAAAGTGAATAATATCCGCAATATCCTCAGGTTTCAAAGGTGTTAATCCTTTGTAAACAGTAGCAGCACGTTCGGTATCGCCTTTAAAACGCACTTCGCTAAACTCAGTTTCAACCATTCCGGGATGAATTCCTCCCACACGAATTCCGTAAGGATTCAAATCGATTCGCATACTCTGATTTAGCGCATCTACCGCATATTTTGAGGCGCAATACACATTGCCATTCGGGTACACTTCTTTCCCAGCAATCGACCCAATGTTAATGATGTGTCCAGATTCTTTGGCAATCATTTTTGGAATAATCGCTTTAGAAACATACAGCAATCCTTTGACATTAATATCTATCATAGCGTCCCAGTCGTCCATATCCCCATTTTGGATGGAATCAAGACCGTGGGCATTTCCAGCATTATTTACCAAAATGTCAATATCCGCAAAAGCTTCCGGTAAAGAAGCAATGCTTTCAAAAACCGCTTTTTTATCGCGAACATCAAAACACAAATGGTGAACAGCAGTAAAAGCGCTCAATTCTTTTTCCAAGGCTTCCAATCGGTCTTTTCTTCGGCCACAAAGCACAATTTTAAAATTATTTTGAGCGAGTAATGTTGCGGTTGCTTTTCCGATACCGCTGGTAGCACCAGTGATTAAGGCAGTTTTTATCATAAAATGTAAGTTGATAAGAGTTTAAGAATTTTTAGGAACAGTAACAAAGGGAATTATCAGGAGACAAAGTCCCGCTATCCGCTATATCTTTTGTAGCGCTGGGTTTACAGAAACCCAACGCTACAAAAGGATGCCGCTCCTATCGGGGTTAAAAGGCAACAAATTACCTTTTTGGCATCATTTATAGGACCACTAAGGTACTTCGTTACCCATACTTTCGGTCCAAATCGCAAACCAATCTTCTTGCGATAATTGTAATTCAGTAGCTTTCATCAACGACTGAATACGAGCCACATTTACCGTTCCTGCAATTGGAACAATATGAGCAGGGTGTTTTAAAATCCAAGCCAATAAAATCGTGTCGGCACCAATTTCATATTTAGAAACTAGCGTTGCCAATAATTTGCGCAAGCGGAAAGTTTGCATATTTTCTTGACGGAAAACACTTCCCAGCGGATTCCAAGACAACGGACGAATTTGATGCAGTTGCATATAATCCAAACTTCCGTCAAGCATCGGCTGATAATCCGTAGCCGAAAATTGAATTTGGTTAAACGAAATCGGAGTTTTTTGTCGAATCAATTCGGTTTGTGAACTCGTAAAATTCGACACTCCAAAATCAATGATTTTTCCCTCGGATTTTAATTTCTCAACCGCTTCAGCAATTTCGTCGGCTTGCATCAACGGACTTGGTCGGTGCAATAAAAGGATATCAAGATAGTCCGTCTTTAGGTTTTTCAAAGAGTTTTCTACAGACCATAGAATATAGTCTTTAGAATAATCATAATGTTTAATGGTGTTGTTTCTTTTTTCGGCCAGCATTTGAATGCCACATTTCGAAATCAATTGAATTTGCTCTCTTTTAATTTTTGAATTCGAAAGTGCTTTTCCAAACTGAGCTTCAGTGGTATAACTGCCATAAATATCGGCGTGGTCAAAAGTGGTTATTTTGTTTTCAAAACAGATGTGGATGAGATTTTCCATCTCTTTTGTTTTGAGATTTTTGTCCCAAACGCCCCAATTCATCGCACCAGCAATAATAGGGGATAATGAAGATTTAGTCATGCTTAAAATGTGATTAAAATGTAATTTAACTTTGGAAATAAAGTAATTTTTTCAAAGTTCTTAAAATTTAATAGATAGTATCATAATTCTTACTTAAAATTCGGGAATCTTCCGAACTTTTAACCATTTTTTAACACCAAACGTCTAAAAAAAAATTCAATTTGCACCATCAAAACAAGGGACAAATATCAAAGAGAATAAAAACTAAACAATGGAAGAAAATACAACAACTTTAGACATTAGAGCAATCAATGAGAAAATAGAAAGGGAGAGTGCTTTTATAGATTTGCTTACAATGGAAATGAACAAAGTTATTGTGGGACAAAAACATATGGTAGAGCGATTGCTAATCGGGCTTTTAGGTCAAGGACACATTCTGTTAGAAGGAGTGCCAGGATTAGCCAAAACATTAGCCATCAATACCCTATCACAAGCTGTTCAAGGTTCTTTTAGCAGAATTCAATTTACCCCAGATTTATTGCCTGCCGATGTGGTAGGTACGATGATTTATAACATCAAGCAAAATGAATTCTCTATCAAAAAAGGGCCCATTTTTGCCAATTTCGTGCTTGCCGATGAGATTAACCGTGCGCCTGCAAAAGTACAATCAGCTTTGCTAGAAGCGATGCAGGAAAAGCAAGTAACCATTGGTGATACTACCTTCAAATTAGACAAACCCTTTTTGGTATTGGCCACACAAAACCCGATTGAGCAAGAAGGAACCTACCAGTTGCCAGAAGCTCAAGTGGACCGTTTTATGCTTAAAACAGTAATAGACTATCCGAAAATGGAAGACGAACGTTATGTAATTCGTCAAAATTTAAAAGGAAGCTACGAAAAAGTAAATCCAGTTGTTTCTGTCGAACAAATTTTACGTGCGCAAGAAGCGGTTCGTGAAGTGTATATGGACGAAAAAATAGAAAAATATATCTTGGATATTATTTTCGCAACGCGTTACCCTGAGAAATATAAACTAGCCGATTTGAAACCTTTGATTGGTTTTGGAGCTTCGCCTCGTGGAAGTATCAATTTGGCCAATGCGGCTAAATGTTATGCGTTTATCAAACGTCGTGGCTATGTAATTCCAGAAGATGTTCGCGCTGTGGTTCACGATGTATTGCGTCACCGTATCGGAGTAACCTACGAAGCCGAAGCTGAAAACGTAACTTCGGTAGACATCATCAACAAAATCGTAAACGAAATCGAAGTACCTTAAAATAAGTGCTCAGTGTTCAGGTTTTTAGTATTCACTTTACAATCAATACTTTTAATGGAACACTTATAATATAGAAAGGCTTTTAGAATTTGAACTTTTACTGTTCACTTTCTAACTGATTACTGAACACTAATAAAAAATGGATACAAAAGAGCTTTTAAAAAAAGTACGAAAAATAGAAATCAAAACCAGACGATTGAGTGATCATATCTTCTCTGGTGAGTATCATACCTCTTTCAAAGGCCGCGGAATGACGTTTAGCGAAGTGCGTCAATACCAATATGGTGACGACATTCGCGCTATCGATTGGAATGTAACTGCCCGTTACAACGAAGCCCACGTAAAAGTTTTTGAAGAAGAACGCGAATTGACTATGATGTTAATGGTCGATATTTCGGGTTCTGAAAATTTTGGCTCTACCACTCAGTTCAAAAAAGAAATTGTCATTGAAATTGCCGCAACTATGGCTTTTTCGGCCACTCAAAATAATGACAAAATAGGTTTGATTTTGTTTTCGGATGAAATAGAATTGTACATTCCACCCAAAAAAGGACGTTCTCACGTCTTGCGTCTGATACGTGAACTAATCGAATTTGAGCCTAAAAGCCATAAAACGGATATTGCTCAAGCTTTGAAATTTCTATCAAGTACTCAAAAAAAGAAAGCGATTGTCTTTATGATTTCTGATTTTATGTGTGAAAACTACGAGCAAACCCTGAAGATTGCTTCCAAAAAGCACGATATTACTGGAATACGAGTGTACGATATTCGCGAAGAAAAAATGCCCAATTTAGGAATGGTGACGATGCTCGATGCCGAAACAGGACGAACTCAATTAATCAATACAGGTTCAAAAACAGTTCGAATGAATTATGAAAAGCACTATCAAGATAAAGTGAATTATTTTAAGGAAACCTTTCGTAAGTCAGGCTCAGGAGTTGTGAACACAAGAGTTGATGAAAGTTACGTGACTAAACTATTGAGTTATTTTAAATCTCGTTAAACTAATTCTTGCAGAGTTTAAACTCTGTAAGGGTTAAAGTTAAAAACAAATGAAAATTAAACTTTACCTATTATTTATAGCGCTATCGACTTCTCTTTTTGCTCAGCAAAAACAAGTGCTCACGTCTATAGACACCACCAAAAATAAAATTGGCGCGGAGTTTAAACTAACTCTAAAGACTACGGTAAAAACTACTTCAAAGGTTGCTTTTCCTAACCTAAAAAATATAGGACCATTAGAAGTTATCGAATCCTATCCAATTGATACGGTTAAAAAAAATGACCAATTGGAGTTGATCAAAAAATATGGTTTGACTCAGTTTGATTCTGGAAAATACACGATTCCTTCGGTTAAAATTTTAATTGATAAAAAGCCTTTTTTCTCGGATTCTATTAAAGTCGAAGTCGCTAATGTTGCTGTTGATACATTGAAACAAAAAATGTACGACATCAAAGGCATCATCAAAGCGCAAGATTCTTGGGGCAATTGGTGGTTGTATTTTTTGATTGCTCTTGTTATCATTGGAGCAGTAGCCTATTGGTACCTCAAAATTCGTAAAAAAACAGTGGCTCCAGAAGTTGTTGTTTTCAAAACGCCTATCGAAAAAGCCACGAGTTTATTGAATACGTTGGAGCAAAAAGAGCTTTGGCAAAAAGGCGATGTAAAAGCATATTATAGTGAATTGACGGATATTGCTAGAAATTATATTGAAGAAGCCATAGCCATTCCAGCGATGGAAAGTACCACAGCGGAATTAGTTGCGGGACTAAAAGCGGCTTCTCAGAAAAAGAAAATGAAGTTGTCTCAAGAAACAATCGATAACTTGGAACGTGTTTTGAAACAAGCGGATTTGGTAAAATTTGCCAAATCTAAACCTCTAGATTTTGAAATCACTGAAGATAGAAATAAAATTCAAAAAGCGATTTTAACCCTTGATAATGCAATACCTGTTGTAGTTGAATCTGAAGAGGAAAATGTGTTGAACGAAGCACAAAAACAAAAACAGCTACAACTACAATTAGAAAAAGAACGCAAAGCCAAAATTAGAACTTATGTTGGTGTTGGTGTAGGAATCGTAGTCGGAGTATTCTTATTTTTTGTGGTGACCAATGGGTTTATGTATACGGTACACTCTATTATCGGACATCAAACCAAAGAATTATTAGAAGGGGAATGGGTGAAAAGTCAATACGGAAATCCAGGTGTAATCATTGAAACTCCAGAAGTATTGACGCGTGTCGATTTGAAAAAAGCATTACCAAAAGAAGGTTTGGCATTAATTAAAGATATGCAATCCTTTGGTTATGGAAGCTTTTTAGGAGATTTCTATTTGATGGTGTCCACTTATAGTTTCAAACAAGAAAATGCCCTTGATTTGTCAAAAGCCCTCGAAAGTTCTATAAAAATGATGGAATTACAAGGCGCTCAAAATATGCTCGTTAAACAAGAGGATTTTGAAACTCCTGAAGGATTAAAAGGTATCAAAGGTTACGGAACATTCTCCAAAGTTGACGATAAATCCAATAGCAGTACGAAATTGTATTATGAGATTTTATTGTTTAGTCAAAATGGCGGATTGCAGCAAATTATGATTTTGCACGAAGAAGGAGATGAGTACGCCACAAAAATAGCAGAACGTATATTGAATTCTGTTGAATTAAAACTAGCAAGAAACTAATGGAAAAGATAACGTTTTTAAATCCAGAATTTTTTTGGTTGTTCTTGTTACTGCCAGTGGTGATTGCTTGGTTATTCTGGAAAAGAAATCATCAAGTGGCTGCGCTTAAAATGAGTTCAACAGCAGGCTTTCAAGGAAAAAAATCATTTTGGGTGCAGTTGAAACCTTACTTGAGCGTGTTTAGAATTTTGGCCTTAGCGTTGTTGATTGTGGCAATGGCAAGACCTAGAACAGTCGATGTGAGCAATAGAACGAAAACCACCAAAGGAATTGATATCGTGATGGCGATTGACGTTTCTGGAAGTATGTTGGCCAAAGATTTAAAGCCCAACCGAATGGAAGCCCTAAAACGTGTGGCAGCCAGTTTCGTTGACGAAAGACCCAATGACCGTATTGGATTGGTAGTGTATGCTGCCGAATCGTATACCAAAACTCCTGTGACTAGTGATAAAGCGATTGTTCAA
This sequence comes from Flavobacterium polysaccharolyticum, assembly GCF_038739875.1. Lineage (NCBI taxonomy): Bacteria > Pseudomonadati > Bacteroidota > Flavobacteriia > Flavobacteriales > Flavobacteriaceae > Flavobacterium > Flavobacterium polysaccharolyticum. The sequence continues at coordinate 72,228 of NZ_JBCGDP010000011.1, read as the reverse complement.
GAAGCTATCAAAAGCATAAAATACGACAACGTTTTGCAAGACGGAACTGGAATTGGAATGGGATTGGCGACAGCTGTAAACCGTTTGAAAGACAGCAAAGCTAAAAGTAAAGTCATTATTCTCTTGACGGATGGTGTAAACAATGCTGGTTTTATTGAACCAGAAACCGCTTCAGACATTGCTAGACAATACGGAATCAAAGTCTACACTATCGGTATTGGAACAAATGGAATGGCAATGTTTCCTTATGCTATCGCACCGAATGGAGGCTTTTTGTTCCAAATGATGAAAGTAGAAATCGATGAGCAATTAATGAAAAACATTGCCCGAAAAACCGACGGTAAATATTTTAGAGCGACGAGCAATGACAAACTAGCACAGATTTACAACGAAATCAACAAACTCGAAACGACAGAAATAGAAGAATTGAAGTTCTATGACTACGATGAAAAGTTCCGATTTTTTGTATTGCTAGCGGGACTATTGTTGCTCATTGAAGTTGGTTTGAGAAATACAGTGTACAGAAGTTTTATTTAAAGTTAAAACAAAGAAAATAATAAATATCAGTTTGCAATTTAACTTGTGAACTTAGTGAAAACTTAGTGCCCTTAGTGGTTAAATACAAATGGAATTAGACGAAAAAAAATATTTATACCTACTCATCCTATTGCCTCTTTTGGTAGTGGTTTTCTTGTACAATTTGTATTGGAAAAGAAAAAAACAACGTGAATTTGGTTCGGTTGAAATGGTGCAAAAGTTGAGTCCAGATAGCTCTAGTTTTAAATCGGTATTGAAACTAATTGTTATCGTATTGGCTTTTGCATCCTTGATTTTAGGATTGGTAAATCCTAAAATTGGCACCAAAATGGAAACGGTGAAGCGTGAAGGTATTGATATTGTTTTCGCGGTCGATGTTTCTAAAAGTATGCTGGCAGAGGATATCGCGCCAAGTCGTTTAGAAAAAAGTAAGCAAATTGTATCGCAAATCATCAATCAACTCGGCAGTGACCGCATTGGTATTGTAGCTTATGCTGGAAGTGCTTTTCCAGTGTTGCCAATCACTTCAGATTACGGTGTGGCGAAGATGTTTTTGCAAAGTATGAATACCGACATTGTTTCGTCTCAAGGAACTTCTTTAGACGAAGCGATTAAATTATCGGCTACTTATTTTGACGAAAAAAGCAAAACAAGCAAGTTGATGATTATGATTTCGGATGGAGAAGACCATTCAGAAGGAGCCGAAAGTGCCGCCGAAGAAGCCAATAAAATTGGTATGAAAATCATCACTATTGGTGTTGGTACGGAGAAGGGTGGTACGATTCCTTTGCGTCGTAACGGTGTGATTGAAAGCTATAAAAGAGACAAAGACAATCAAATCGTTATCACAAAACTGAATCCAGAAAGCTTGAAAAGTATCGCAAAAGCGACGAATGGGAATTATGTAAACGGTGCAAATACCAAAGAAGTGTTAGAATTCGTAAAAAACACTTTGGATAAAATCCAAAAAACAGAATTTGAAGCGACCGAAATGGCAGAGTATCAATCTCAATTTCAATGGTTTTTAGCGATTGGTTTTCTGTTGCTTTTGGTAGATGTATTTCTATTAGAGCGCAAAACAAGTTGGGTGAAAAAATTGAATTTGTTTAACGAGAAATAATGTTTTCTAAACTCAATGTGAAGTTGATAAATGTACTTGAAAGTGATAAAATACAAAATTACAAATGATTAAAAAATATTTCATATTCCTTTTCTTGTTTTCCCTTTTGGGGCTAGGAGGCCTATTTGCTCAACAAAAAGACAAAGCATTACCAAAAGCGAATGAAGAATTTGCAGAAAAAAAGTTTGTAGAAGCGGAGGCAAATTATAGAGTTTCACAATCTAAATTCCCTAACCGAACGGTCGCTCCTTACAATTTAGGAAATGCAATTTACAAGCAAAATCAAAATGCCGAAGCACAATACGCCTATGTTGAAGCACTACGCAAAGCAAAAGTAAAATCGCAAAAGCACAAAATATTGCACAATTTGGGCAATACTTTTATGAAAGATAAAAATTACGAAGCTGCAGTTGATGCCTATAAAAACGCCCTACGTTCTAATCCCGAAGATGAAGAAACGCGTTATAATTATGCTTTGGCCAAAAAAATGCTAAAAGACAATCCACCGAAAAACGATAAGGATAATAAAAAAGACAAAGATAAGAAGGACGACAAAAAAGACGGAGATAAAGACAAAGACAAAAAAGAGGATAAAGGCGATCAGGATAAAAAACAAGATCCTAATCAAAACGAGCAAAAAAACAGCAAAAATCAAGACCAAAAAGGACAACCCAAACCAAAACCTGGAGACATTTCTAAAGACCGTTTAGAAAACCTTTTGGATGCTGTAAACAACGAAGAAAAGAAAATTCAAGATAAAGTAAAAGCCAAACAAGGCCAAGGAAAACCAGTTCAAACCGAAAAAGATTGGTAATTCAAAAACCGCATTTTAAAATGAAAAAATTTATTGCAGTTGCACTTTTTATAATTGCTAACCCACTTCTGGCTCAAATTCAGTTCGAGGCACGAGTGAGTAAAAACACTTTGGCACTAAACGAACGCCTTCGTGTTGATTTTATTATGAATGTAGATGGTGATAATTTTATTCAACCTTCGTTCGATGGCTTCCGAATCATTGCAGGACCTAGTCAACAAGTAAGCCAATCGTGGGTCAACGGAAGAAGTTCATTCGAGAAAGCGTATTCATATTTCTTAGTTCCTACCCGAAAAGGAGCTTTGGTAATCAAACAAGCAGCTATTGAATTTAATGGACAAGTCTATAAAACAAATCCTGTCAAAATTAATGTAACTAACGCAGTACAGCAATCGGAGGAAGAGAATGACGGACAAATTTCTGCAGATAATAATTTGTATTTAGTAGCCGATGTTTCTAAAACCAATCCGTATATTAATGAGCCAATAACTGTAGTTTATAAATTGTATTTCAGCTATAATATCGGAATTTCAAATTGGCGTGAGTTAAGTAAACCGAAATACAATGATTTTTGGAGTCAAAATATTGATATCAAACAATTAGTTGCTGAGGAAGGGATGTTCAAAGGTGAGCGTTTCCGTTATGTAGTGCTAAGAAAGACTGTTTTATATCCTCAAAAATCAGGAAAACTCGAAATAGAACCGTTATCGCTCGACATAGATGTACAGTTGCCTACTAACAGAAGAGATATGTTTGGGCAAATGATGATTCGAGAAACGAGCAAAAGAGTGTCTGCAGGATCAAAAACTATTGCGGTAAAAGGATTACCAGAATCCGGCAAGCCAGCAGATTTTTCAGGTGCCGTGGGAAGTTTTGATTTTAAAGTTACACCAAGTAAAACAACGCTTCACAATGGAGAAAGTTTAGAATTGGTAGTAAGCGCTGCTGGAAAAGGCAATCTTAAATTATTTACCTTGCCTAAACCAGTTGTTCCAAACGCCTTAGAAATGTATGATCCGGTTCATACTGAATCGGTAAATACGCCACTTTCTGGAATGACAGGTAAGATTTCGGATAGTTATACCATTATTCCGCAGTTCAAAGGAACCTATCCAATCAAACCAATGCAGTTCTCTTATTTTGATTTGAATTCGGGCAGCTATAAAACGATTACTTCACCCGAAATTTTAGTCACTGTTTTAGATGGTCCGACGGCTACAGATAGTACTGCAGTGGCGAGCACCGCTAAAAATAAAATCAGTAATGTAGAGCAATTCAAATTCATCAAGCTCAAAACAGAACTTGCCGATGTTCACGCAAAGGATTTCTTAGGTTCCAATAGCTTTTATGTGTTGTTATTGCTTCCTTTTGGAATAATTCCTTTGATTGTGATTTTCAAAAAGAAAAAAGAAGCCATAGATAGCGATGTCTTTGGTAATCGAATCAAAATGAACAATAAGTTGGCCAAGAAATATTTGTCGGAAGCCAAAAAACAAATTGCAAACAAAGAGTTATTCTATGTGGCACTCGAAAAAGCGATGCATAATTTCTTAAAAGCCAAATTACACATCGAAACCTCAGAAATGAGTAAGGATAATATTCAAGAGTTATTGTTGTCGAGAAAAGCCAATCCTGAAGCTGTAAACGATTTTATTGCCTTGACAGAAAATTGTGAGATTGCTCGTTATGCGCCTTCTTCTAGCGCCTCGATTCAGCAAGATTTTGATAAAGCCGTTGAAATTATTTCGGGATTAGAAAAACAAATTGTGTAAACCACAAAGAATAGAAGTGTAATCAAGAATAATTAAACGGTACACTTTAAAATAGTGGCCTTAGTGCTTTCTTTATGATCTTTGTGTTTAAAATTAAATCAACATATGAAAAATATAGTTTATTTATTATTATTTATAACCAGTGTTTTAACTGCTCAAAATGGTTTTGAAGCAGGGAATGCATTGTATAAAAAAGGGCAATACGAGCAAGCCATTCAGGCCTATGAATCGGTGGTGCAAACGGAGAAAAAAGAATCGGCCGATTTGTATTTCAATTTGGGCAATTGTTATTACAAACTCAATCAAGTAGCACCAGCTATTTATAATTACGAGAAAGCTTTGGTTTTAAAGCCCAATGATTCAGAAATTCTAAACAATTTGAAATTTGCCCAAAAGAAAACCATCGATGAAATTAAAGTGGTTCCCAAAGTAGGTTTCGAGAAACTAGTACACGATTTTACCGCTTTCTTTCATTATGATACTTGGGGATGGATCTCGATTGGGTTTGCTGTTGTAGTTCTATTCCTTTTTTTAGGATACTATTTTACTCAAACTTCTTTAGCGAAACGTGTTTTTTTCTTTGGAATGTTTTTTGGACTACTTTTCGTTTTGATAAGTGTTTTTGCAGGTTATTTTGAGCAAAGTCATTTTAAAAATGATCGACCAGCCATCCTTTTTGTAGCTATGACAGAAGTCAAAAGCGAACCACAGAACTCCAGTCCAGCAGTTATAATGTTACACGAAGGTGCCAAAGTCTATGTATTGGAAAATTTAGAGCAATGGCGAAAAGTACAACTCACAGATGGGACTGAGGGTTGGCTTAATGCTAGTGCGATTAAGGAAGTAAAATAAAATAGTAAGTTAAATTTAATTAAAAGAGGGGTGTTTCTAGACTGAGGAAACACCCTTTTTTTTGCTTAAAACCCTAGAAAAATCAATGTTTTTTAAATGAGATTATGTTAAAATTAGCAATTGGTGCATTATGTGAAAAAAGCATATGAATTCAGGTAAAATTATGGATAGTGTTTTTTCTATACTAATTGTGTGAATTTAATTTTATATATAGCGTTAAAATTATTTTGAATTTTTATCAGTTTCTAGGATTTAAAGGGGTTGCGAGTACTAAGGAGTTTTTTTTATTAACAAAATCTTATCATTTTTGCGCAATAACCAAATCTAAATTTAAATTTATGAGATCAAAATTCAAATGGATTTTTTCTTTTTTATTGATGTTGTCAATACAGTTTATTTTCGCTCAAACGAAAACCGTATCTGGTACAGTAAGCGATGAAACAGGTGCTTTGCCAGGTGTCAATATAGTTGTTGTAGGTTCTAAAACATCAACTCAAACAGGTTTTGATGGAACTTATTTTATTAAAGCTAAAGAAGGAGATGTTTTGTTGTTTTCTTTTTTAGGTATGGACAATACGAAAGTTACTGTAAATGCCTCTTCTGTGTTTGATGTTAAAATGAAAGGGACAGTTAAATTAGAAGAAGTAGTAGTAGTAGCTTATGGAAAGGCTAAAAAAAGTTCTTATACTGGGTCTGCCGTTGCGATAAAGGCTGAAGTTCTTGAGAATAGAGCCGTAACAAACGTTTTGTCTGCTATTGAAGGAGCTACATCTGGAGTTCAAATTCAAAGTGCATCAGGACAACCTGGAACAGCTCCTGCTGTAAGGATTCGTGGTTTCAGTTCTGTAAATGGTTCTAATACACCTCTATATGTTGTTGATGGTGTGCCTTTTGCAGGTGATATTAGCAATATAAATTCTAATGATATTGAAAGCTTGACCATTCTTAAAGATGCCTCTTCAACTTCTCTTTATGGATCAAAAGCAGCAAATGGAGTGATTATTATCACTACTAAATCTGGTAAATCTTCAAAGGATAAGTTTTCAGTAAACATCAGCCAAGGTTTGTCTTCTAGAATGATAAAAGAATATGAACGAGTTAATGCTTATGATTACTATCCGCTAATTTGGGAATCTATTAGAAATAGTCGTGCAATGGGTACAACTGCTCAGATTGATGCCGCTAATCTTTATGCGTCAAATAGAGTAGCACAAGAATTAGTGGTTAATCCTTTTAATGTTCCTAATACACAAATCGTTGGTTTGGATGGTAAATTAAATCCAAACGCTTCACTTTTGTATCCTGAAGATTTAGATTGGAGCAAACATTTAGAAAGAGCTGGTGTTCGTCAGAATGCCGACTTTTCTTATCAAGGAAAATCTGAGAAGTCAAATTATTTTGCCTCTATTGGTTACCTTAATGAAGAAGGATACATTCAAAAATCCGATTATGAAAGAGTTTCAGCGCGTTTAAATTTGAATACTTCTTTCAACGATTGGTTTAAAACCGGTATTAATTTATCAGGAACAACTACTGATTCTAATTTGGCAGTTGACGGAGTAGCAAACTCGACTTCTATAAACAATCCATTTAGGACGATAAGATATATGGGACCAATTTATCCTGTTTTTGATCATGCTGCTGACGGAAGTTATATTTATGATTCAGCGGGGAATAAGGTCTATTCTACAGTTAGAGGTTCTGGAGCCTCAAATGGTAGAAATATTGTTTATGAAACTTTAAATAATAAAGATAATCAAAAAGGATTAGCGCTTTCTGCAAGAACTTTTGCTGAATTTAAGTTTTTGTCAAACTTTAAATTTACTGTTAATGCTTCGTTAGACAAATCGTATTTTAACAGAACTTTTGCTTATAATAAAGAAATTGGTGATGGTGCGCCAAATGGTTTATTGTCTAAAGAAAATAGGATAATCACTGGTTTAACGTATAATCAATTGTTAAATTATGATAAAAAAATTGGGAATCATACTTTTTCAGCGTTATTAGGTCATGAATCTTTTGATTATCGTTTTGATTGGTTTAATGCCACAAAGACTACAGAAACTACATTAGACAATACTGAGTTTATTAATTATGTAACACCTACGGCATTAAGTTCTTATCAAAGAGGTTATGCAACTGAATCGTATTTTACAAGAGTAGGATATGATTTCATGGATAAATATATAGTTTCCGCTTCACTTAGAAGGGATGGTTCTTCAAAATTTGCCAAAAATAATAGATGGGGTAATTTTTGGTCCTTTGGTGGAGCTTGGGTAATTTCTAAAGAGAATTTTTTAACTGACTCTTCTTGGTTAAATGAGTTGAAATTAAGATCTTCTATTGGTGAAGTAGGTAATGATTCTCATACTAGTAATGACGGTTTAAGTTTTTATGCTTCGCAACCAACATTTGGTTTAGGATTTGATAATGGTAACGAGGGAGGGCTTTTAACAAATGACCAAGGGGCGCCAAACCTAAAATGGGAAAAAAACACCCAAAAAGACGTTGCTGTAGAATTTGGTTTATTTAATAATAGGTTAAATGGTAGCGTTGAATATTATAATAGAAGTACGGATGGTTTAATATTTGCTGTTCCAAATCCTTTGTCTTCCGGTCTTGATAATAGAATTGAAAACATTGGATCTATGTTTAATAGTGGTTTTGAAGTAACATTAGAAGGAAAAGTTATAAAAACAAAAGATTTCACATGGGGTCTTAATTTAAGTGCTTCAACTATTAAAAATGAAATTACTAGTTTACCTCAAAAAGAGATAATTAATGGTACCAAAAAGTTTACAGTAGGTAGCTCTATTTATGATTATTGGTTAAGAGACTGGTACGGAGTTGATCCAGCTGATGGCTATGCTTTGTATGTTTCTGATCCAGCATTAATTGTTGCAGGAGATACAACCCAAAGAGTTGTTAATGGTGTTAACGTAACAACCGATCAAAATAAAGCACTATATAGTTATAATGGTTCATCAATTCCAGATTTATTTGGAAGTTTTGGTACAAATTTAGAATATAAAGGCTTGAAATTAAATGTTTTATTCTCTTATCAATTAGGAGGTTTGACCTATGATTCTAACTACGCAGCTTTAATGCATACAGGTATTACTTATGGTAGTGCTTTGAGTGTAGATGCGCTTGATAGATGGCAAAAAGCTGGAGATATCACTAACGTTCCTCGAATGGATATCAATAGAAACACTCAGTCTACAGCTCAGTCGGATAGATGGTTAATAAGTTCTGATTTCTTGTCACTTAGACAAGTTAATTTATCTTATAACTTGCCTTCTCAATTAACGACAAGATTAGGTATAGATAACTCTACTTTGTATGTAAATGGTGAAAATTTACTGTTATTTACTAAACGTCAGGGCTTAGATCCTTCGCAAACATTTAATGGAACGTCCCAAAATAGATTTACTCCTTCAAGAGTAATTACATTAGGGATGAACTTAAACTTTTAAAAATCGTATATGAAAGCAAATTTTTTTAAAAATATATTCTTAGTAACATTAGTACTTACTATTGTTTCTTGTTCAGAGGATTTTTTGGATAAGAAACCAACGGAATTTGTAGATACAGAGGCTGCTGTTGGTACAACAGATGGTTTAATGGCATTTTTGAATGGTATTCATAGATCCTTATACATTAGATATGAGGATAATCAAAGTCATAATGGGTTGGGGTCATTAATGCAACAAGCAGACATTGTTGGTGATGATGTTGTTTTTACTGCTTCTAATAGTTGGTTTTTGACTGTTTATAACTGGACAGGTGTTGCTAATGTTAACTCAGCTGAAATTAGGTTTCCTTATAGAACTTATTATAGAGTAATTAGAAATGCTAATACAATAATAAATAATACAGATTCAGCTGTTGGTACTTTAGCAGAAAAAAATATAATAAAAGGTCAAGCATTATTGTATAGAGCTTTTTCTTACTATCAATTAGTACAATTGTATGGCAAAAGGTATGTTAATGGTGCGGTTAATGATCAAATGGGTGTTCCATTAGTTTTAACAGTTGGCTACGATCCAGTGCCTCGTGCTACTGTAGAAGAAGTTTATGCCCAAATTAATAAAGATTTAGATGAAGCAAATGTTTTACTTGTTGCTTATAAAAGGCCTAATAACTCTCATCTAAATTTAAGCGTTGCTCAAGGTTTAAAAGCTAGAGTTGCTTTAACACAAGGAAACTGGGCTATTGCGGCTGATTATGCTAATAAAGCAAAATCTGGGTTGTCTTTAATGACTAACGAAGAATATCTAAAAGGGTTTAATGATTATAGTGCGAAAGAATGGATGTGGGGTAGTCATATTAGTGAAGTACATACAGACTATTTTGGTAATTTTGGTGCCTTTATGTCTAGAAATTATAATTCTACTGTTATTCGTTCTTGTCCTAAGGCAATTAATAGCAAGCTTTATAATTTAATTCCTAGTACTGATGTTAGGTCAAAGATATTTGACAAGACAGGTCAGCATACTGACTTAGTATTGGCTTCAAGTTACAGTAAATTTCCGTATACTAGTCAGAAGTTTTTATCGGTTAGTACTGGAGATAGTAGATGTGATGTTCCTTATATGAGGGTTGCGGAAATGTATCTTATTGAAGCAGAAGCAAAAGCAAGATTAGGTTTAGCTGATGCAAATCAAGTTTTATTTACTTTAGTCTCTAATAGAAACCCATCTTATGTTTTGTCTACAAATACAGGAGATGCTTTGGTTAATGAGATTTTGTTACAAAGAAGAATTGAACTTTGGGGCGAAGGTTTTAGATTTTTTGATTTAAAAAGAACTAATGCTGCATTAGATAGAACTGGAGCAAATCATAACTCTTCACTTGTTGGAGGTGTTTTAAATGTTCCAGCAGGAGATAAAAGATGGCAATGGTTAATTCCTATTGCTGAGATTAATGCAAATCCATTACTCAAACAAAACGAATTGTAAGTATAACGAAGGGGCTGTCATTTTTGACAGCCTTTTTTTTTAATGAAAGAGATTGAGTTTTAATGTGGACAATAGTTGATTTACACACCAGTTACAAATAGATGAGATGATTCTATTCTATTTAAGTTTACTATTTGCAGATAAGACATAATTTGATTAGAAATATTTGAGGTTATCTTTACTTGAAAAAGTTATTTTAAGTTAATTTAATATAATAATTATACTCAATTATCTGTTAAGTATGATTCTCTGTATAATTATTGTTTTAGCCTACTTGTCTTTTTTATTTTTAAAATTATTTTTAGCCATTACCAACCTTATTTTTAGGTAAAGCTTTTACAAGAAAATGAGATTAAAGAAGTACAATAAGTTAACAATTTATAATAAAATGCGCCCTTGAAATTCTGCATTCCAAGGGCGCTTTTGTATAATTTAAAAATGTAGTTCTTATTTTTTAGCTTTATCGTATAGCTTTTCTAAAGAAGGAAAAATAAAAGCAGAAGTTTTTTGTATGGGATTAAAAAATAGTGATTTATCTAAGGTTTCTTTTTTAGCTAAGAAATTATGGTAATTGATTTTTTCGAAAATCGTCAAAAATACACTGATAATCAGTACAAATTTCAACACTCGAAATACGCCACCACCTACTTTATTGATCCAACCTAGATAAGCAAAATCGGCTAGACCCGTAAAGAATTTACTGAGCATATAGATACCAACAACCACTACAATGAAAGTCAGTATAAAAGCCACTATCTGTATAGTATAAGGATTCCATTTTACAATACTTGAAATTATGGATGCCATAAGTGCTGAGAATTTTACCGCTACGTAAATTCCAATCAACAAAGAAACCAAAGAAGCCAATTCGGCAAAAAGTCCGTTTTGAATGCCTTTGAATAAGGCATAAGCCAATAAACCACCGATTAAAAGATCAAAAAAAGTCATATTTTAAGGGTAAAAAATTAAAACGGCAAATATAAAAGAAATAGACGATACCGTAACTCAATTTTCAAGTGCTTATCTTTGCGGAAAATAGTTTGAATTAAATAAGAAGTATTTGTACGCAAATCCTATATTCATTTAATTCTTTTCTTAAATTTAAAATAATGACTAGAGATATACAGTTAAAAGAACGTTGGGAACGCTTAGTTACCCTATTGTCGGATCGGTTTTCGCAAGGCGAAGATTTGGATTTAGACGCCATTATTTACCTCATTGGAGTACAAGAGTTAGGTCAAGTGCACCGCGAGTTTAAGAAAGACGAAAAGGTCAATTTAATGCACATTGCTATTTGTAGGCTGCTCGAACCCTATGGATTTTATGAGTTTGACTTTTTTGATGAAGAGGGTTGGCCACATTATAAAGTAAAAGAGGAATTACCACCTTTGAAAGCCGGTGAACAAACCGTTTTGATGAAAGAAGCCATTGTGAATTATTTCGTAGAACGTGAAGTGATTGATTAGTTATAGTGAAAAGCAACTACTGATTTGCAATATGTGTTTTTTTGGACTATTCTCTAATTACTTTTCACTAGTCACCAAAAAAAGCTAAATTTGCACCTCAATTATGGAATGAAAATGATAGACAAGATTAAAGAATACATTGCAGAAGCACAAGCATTTTCTACTCAAAATGGTGCTGAATTAGAAGCTTTCAGGATTAAGTTTTTAGGTAGTAAAGGACTTTTGAGAGAGTTGTTTGCCGAGTTCAAAAATGTTCCTAACGAACAGAAAAAAGAATTTGGACAAGTTATTAATTTACTGAAAACTACTGCAGAAGAAAAAGTAAAATCAATTCAGGAAGGTTTAGAGAATCAACAAGAAAGTAAGGGCATTTATGGTGATTTAACCCGTACGGGCGAGCCTATTACTATTGGTTCTCGTCACCCGATATCCTTAGTAAAAAATCAAATTATTGATATTTTCTCTACCATAGGTTTCAATGTTTCTGAGGGACCAGAAATCGAGGACGATTGGCATAATTTTACTGCATTGAACTTACCAGAATACCATCCAGCTCGTGATATGCAGGATACTTTTTTCATTCAAACCAATCCTGATGTGTTGCTGCGTACGCATACTTCATCGGTTCAGGTGCGCTATATGGAAAACAACAAACCACCTATTCGTACGATTTCTCCAGGACGTGTATTTCGTAACGAAGCCATTTCATCTCGTTCACACTGTATCTTTCATCAGGTAGAAGGGTTGTATATCGACAAGGATGTGTCTTTTGCTGACTTAAAACAAACGCTTTTGTATTTTACAAAGGAAATGTTCGGTAAGTCAAAAATACGCCTTAGACCTTCTTATTTTCCGTTTACGGAACCAAGTGCCGAAATAGATATTTATTGGGGATTAAAAACCGAAACGGATTATCGTATTACCAAAGGTACTGGTTGGTTAGAGATTGGTGGTTGCGGAATGGTAGACCCTAATGTTTTGACCAATTGTGGTATCAATCCGGATGAATACAACGGTTTTGCTTTCGGAATGGGAGTAGAGCGTATCGCTATGTTGTTGTATCAAATTGGTGATATCCGTATGTTTTATGAAAACGATGTGCGTTTCTTAGAGCAATTTAAATCGATTATTTAGTAACTAGTTAATAGTCCTTAGCAGTTAGTCTTTTTTAGTCATAGCATTTATTGACTGAGGGCTAAGTACTAGGGACTCACTTTTTATAATATGAAAAAAGACATCATCATACCTGTAGTAGAAAATGTTTTTATTGCTGCCGTTCAAGAATGGAGCGACGACTTTATGGAAAAAGTGTGGTACGCCTACTTGGTAAACGATAGTGATTTTAATTTAGAAGGCATTATGGTCGTTTCTAAAGCTTTTGGAACGATTGATGGAGAAATGAAGAAAACATCGCTTTTGCGTCACGCTTTCGTTGAAATACCAGCTGTTTCTGTCGTTAAAATAGAAATGATTGAGAAAAGTGTACTTACGCTCAATAACGAGTTTATGGTCACGTATTTTATTGACGGAACGTTGTACGATAAAAAATTTATATTTAAAGCTAATAGCATCAACGAATCTGAAATGGAAGAAGTGCCTATTCTTTTCGTAGATGGAGTAATTGTAAGATAATCTATTGATAATTTATGCTAAGAAAGATGCCATTGGGAATTCCAATGGCATCTTTTTTTGTCCAAATTTTGAAATAAAATCCATTAATTGGACAGTTTCAAGTTGGTTTCCGAACTGCAATCCCTTTAAAACAAAGGGTTTTTTAGTTTGGCATGCCAATTGTTTTTAAGTAAGTAGAGAATGATTTTAAAGAAAAGGTTTTAATGGTTGTTATATTTAGTTAGTTATGTGTTTTTAGCGAAAATGGCATCTGTCCCCCATCAGATGTCATTTTTTTTTTTGAGTTATATGCCTGTTTCTTTTTATCATCAAATAGTTAGGTGCTTGTATTATGTTTAAAAACCATAACTTTTAGAGATATTAATATGAAACTAAATTATTGTAAAATTTAATAATGAATTATTTAAATTTAGATACTGCACAGGACTTCGTCGCTAAACTCAATTATTCAATAAAAAAGAGCTCTCGCTCTATTTTTGAAGAAGGAAACAAAGTTCAGTGAATACCTATACGTTATATAAACTGATGAGCTAATACTTTTGTATTTTGAATTCAAAAATGGGAGAACCAAGTGTAGTGCATCTTGAATTTCACTATAAATATAAATTCGTGAAAAAAGTTCTTGATTTTGAATAAAAATTTAGTTGTAGGAAATTTCTAATTCAGAATTAGGGTAAAGTTATAATTCAAAAAAAAAACAAAGCTAATAGCATCAATGAAAGCAAAAATGGAAGAAGTGCTTGTTTTTTGTAGATATTGTAATCTTAAGATGGTCTGTTGCAATTTATATTATATAAGACGGATTGTAATTTTAATGGTATCTTTTTTATCCAAAATTTGAAAAATTTTCCATTAATTGGACACTTTCAAGATTTTAAATATAGTACAATCCCTTTAAAATAAAGGTTTTTTTAGTTAGGCACGTAAATTGTTTTTGATTAAATAGAAATGATTTTTGAATAATGGTTTTAATGGTTGTTATATTTAGTTAGTTATGTGTTTTTTGTGAAAATGACATCTGTCCCCCAGCAGATGTCATTTTTTATTTTTCTATCAAGCATAGTTTTATGGTTGTTTAATCTAATTCTTCTGTTAGTTTTTTAAAGACGGCTTTGGCTTCTTTTCCTTCATATAGAATTTGATAGACGGCATCTATAATTGGCGTTTTGGCTCCATAGCCTTGGTTCAATTTGTATGCACTTTTTACGGCATAATATCCTTCGGCGACCATACTCATTTCCATCATAGCTGCTTGAACAGTATAGCCTTTACCAATCATATTCCCAAACATACGGTTTCTTGAAAAGATGGAATAACCGGTAACTAATAAATCACCTAAATAAGCAGAATCATTGATGTTGCGCTTCATTTTGTGAACTTTTCTGATAAATTTCTTCATTTCACGAATCGCATTACTCATGATTACCGATTGAAAGTTATCGCCATAACCTAAACCATGTGCAATTCCCGCAGCAATAGAGTAGATATTTTTTAACATGGCCGCATATTCTGTCCCTATGATGTCGTCTGATATTTTTGCTTTGATGTAATTACTAGATAAATTTAAGGCAACTAACTTAGCTTTGTCGGGATCACCACAGGCAATTGTAAGATAAGAAAGTCGTTCTAAGGCAACTTCTTCCGCGTGGCATGGCCCAGTAATTACGCCAATGTTGTAGTAAGGAATATCGTATTGAATGTGAAAATGTTCGCCAACAATCAAACTGGTTTCTGGAACAATCCCTTTGATGGCTGAGAAAATGATTTTATCTTTTAATGGAACTGTTATTTTAGCTAATTCTGCCTCTAAAAAAGCCGAAGGGATTGCAAAAATTAAGTAATCTGCATACGCTACTGCTTCATTAATATCCGAAGTAAGAATAAGTTTGTTAGTGTCAAATTCAACCGAACTCAAGTAATTAGGGTTGTGTTTGTAGGTTTTAATGTGATCGATAGCGACTTCGTTTCGCATGTACCAGCAAATTTCTTTTTGGTTCACACATAACATTTTAGCAATAGCAGTTGCCCAGCTTCCACCACCAATTACTGCAAATTTTAATTTATCGGCCATTTTTTTATTAAATTTCATCAAAAGTACTCAAAATACTAGTAATTATACAAATTAATTTCGATTCTTGAGGTTGTTTTTAAAGCTTCGAGTATTGATTTTGGCAATTTTTTAATTAGTGCAAAAAAAATATTTTTTTTGCACAATAAATAGTGGAGCTTTACGTTGTAAGTTATTAGTAATTAGATTTTTATTGATTAAAAATTATGTTTGGTTTAGTTAGTTTTGTTTTTAGTAATTGAAAAAGGCGCTTTACTTTTGGTAAAACGCCTTTTTTTATTGCCTTAATAACTTGCCGTTACTATCTCTCTAACTTTTTCTGGAGTGATATTTTGTTTTTCTCCCAAACCTTTCCATCCTCTTTCTTCAAAACGATTGGCAATAAAATCGGCTGTAGTGTCAAACTCTTTGGTGTATTCAGACAATTGGGTTTGCATTCCCATCGTGTGAAAAAAGGCTACTGTTTTATTGATGGCCTCTTGAGCAATTTCGTCTTCAGTTCCAGTTAAATTAAATATACGTTTACCATATTGCGCAAGTTTCCCTTTTTTGGTTTCGAACATAACCTTATATAAGTTAGGCCCAATGATGGCTAATGTTCTTGCATGATCAATACCATACAAAGCGGTAAGCTCGTGACCAATCATGTGCGTAGCCCAGTCGCTAGGAACCCCTTTTTGGATCAGTCCGTTGAGCGCCATAGTACAGCTCCACATAAAGTTAGAGGCCAAAGCATAATTTGTTGGATCCTCTACTACTTTGGGACCAATTTCGATTAGTGTTTGCAAAATACTTTCGGAGATTCGATCTTGTAAAAAACCTTCATGCGGATAGGTCAAGTATTGTTCTAATACGTGTGTGTAGGCGTCTACAACGCCATTTTGTAATTGACGCTTTGGTAATGAAACAATAACTGTTGGATCACAAATAGAAAATTTTGGAAACAAAGCGCTTCCGCCAAAAGCCAATTTTTCTTGTGTAGCTTCAATCGTTACAACAGAACCTGAATTCATTTCTGATCCTGTTGCTGGAATGGTTAATACCGTTCCAAAAGGAACTACTTTGCTAAGGTCTTTGATGAGTAATCTTTTTTGTAGAATATCCATCGGGTTACCTTCAAAATGAACAGCAGCTGATATGAATTTTACCCCATCAATTACGCTTCCGCCACCCACAGCCAAAATGAAATCGATGTTTTGTTCTTTGATTACCGTTACCGCTTTCATTAGCGTTTCGTAATGAGGATTGGGTTCAATACCGCCAAATTCAACGATATTTCGATCAGGAAGCGCTGCTTTTACTTGATCATAAATACCGTTTTTGAAGATACTTCCCCCACCGTAAGCAATCAAGATTTTTGCTTCTGCAGGAATCAAGGTCGCTATTTTTTCTATTTGTCCCTTTCCGAAAATTAAATTCGTAGGATTGTATAATTCGAAGTTTAACATGATGTTTTTTTTTAAAGAGTTACTAAGTTACTAAGATTCTGAGTTTTTAAAATACATTTAAAGCTTAGTAACTTAGTTTCTCAGCGTATTAGAGACTTTCTCTTATTTTTTTGCATTCAATTGAGCCAATAATTTTTCGGCAACTAATTTTGATGAAGCAGGATTTTGTCCTGTAATCAATAAACCATCTTCTACGGCGTAGGATTGCCAATCGCCAGCTTTACTATAAGAACCACCATTTTTTTGCAACATATCTTCCACCAAAAATGGTACGATATTGGTCAATCCCACAGCTGCTTCTTCGGAGTTCGTAAAGCCAGTCACTTTTTTACCTTTTACCAAGAAATCTCCATTTACTTTTACGTTTTTTAAGGCCGCTGGTGCATGACATACAAATGCTATAGGTTTGTTTTGTGTGTAAAAAGTAGCAATTAAGTCTGAAGAAGTTGAATCCTCAGCCAAATCCCATAATGGACCGTGTCCTCCAGGATAAAAAACAGCATCATAATCCGATGGAGAAACTTCTGATAATTTTTTAGTGTTTTTAAGTTTTGCTAACAATGCGGTATCGGTATCAAAACGTTTGGTGTCCTCAGTAGCTGATGCTGGATCAGCACTTTTAGGATCGATTGGAGGTTGTCCGCCAAGTGGAGTAGCTATGTCAATTTGAATTCCTTTGTCGGCCAATGCATAATAAGGAGCAGCAAACTCCTCCGTCCAAAATCCTGTTTTTTCTCCTGTGTTACCTAATTGATCATGACTGGTAACTACAAATAATACTTTTTTCATCTTTTTATTTTGTTTTTGTGCAGTTGCAATAAAGCAACTCAAGGTTATTACTAAAATCGTTAATAAGGCAGTTTTTTTCATCGCTTGTTTTATTTTGGGAGTACAAATTTATAGCGAATATGTTATTAGTAAAAATAATTTAAATTATGTTTGTGATAAATATATTTATATCATGGTTAACTTAGAATGGTATCGCACCTTTAAATCGGTGTATAAAAACGGAAATTTTTCTTTGGCGGCCAAGGAGTTGTTTATTAGTCAGCCCGCAGTTAGTCAGCAAATTGCTATGTTAGAGGCGCATGTAGGGTATACGCTTTTCAACCGTAAATCAAAAGGGGTAGAGCCTACGGAATACGCAAAGTTACTCAATAACTTGATCATTGATGCTTTGGATCGTTTAGAAAATGTAGAAAATGGTTTTCGAGCTAAAGCCTTTAATGCAAATCGATTAGTTTCGATTGGGGTTTCAAAACATTTGATGAGTTGTTTTGGTGCTTCATTGGTCGCAAAATTTGATTTTATTGATTTCACTTTTGGCACCAATGATGTTTTATTTGATTTAGTAAATTCCAAAAAAATAGATTTTGCCATAGTAACCAAACAGTATGACACTTTTGATACCCTTCAGCAGCAAGTTGGTGCTATTAAGCAAGTGATTGTGGCTACACCAGATATCCAAATTCTAGAACTAACTACTAAAATACACGCTGAAGATTGGACAGCTGTTGAGAATTGGTTGAACGATCAACGTTGGTACAGTCATGATTCAGGGATACCACATATTAAGTTGTTTTGGTTGCACGTGTTCAATAAAAAGCGACCAGCTATAGTAGCTAATTATATTATACCATCCGAAAACGAAATGCTAGACATATTGGCCCAAAACACGGGGGTAAGTGTGGTTTGGGATTGCAATGCCAAAACTAAAATTCAAAATAAAGAATTACAATTGGTTTGGGATAGCCCCAAAATGCCGGAAACGACTGTTTTTTTGTTATCGGGTAAAAATGATCAGTTAACTACAATTACTCAAGAAATGGCTTCGGTTTTGAAAGAGGAATTAGCATAAATAGTTCTTGTATAATTTAAAAACTTAAGCAGATAATTAATAAAATTAGAAGTATAAAACTATTGCTATATTTGTTTAAATCTTACGCATTTAGAATATGAGTGAAAATCAAAATATAAAAGTTGCTGTTGATGCAATAGTTTTTGGTTACCAAAACAATCAGCTTTATGTATTGTTAATTCAGCAAAAATTTGGAACAAAAGATTCTTATTGGGCATTGCCTGGAGGTTTAGTACAAAACGATGAATCCTTGGAAGATGCTGTGAAAAGAGAGCTGAAAGAAGAAACGAACATTAGCGTTAATTATTTTGAACAGTTGTTTACTTTCGGGGACGATGTGTTTCGTGACCCCAGAAATCGTGTCATTTCAGTCGCTTATTTTGCCTTAGTGGATTCCTCAAAACTAAATGTAAAAGCTGATTCGGATGCTGAAAATGCACAATGGTTTAAAATTGATGAAGTGCCAGCTTTAGCTTTTGATCATACCATTATTTTAGGTAAGGCAATGGAGCGATTAAAAGCAAAACTCACTTATGAACCTATAGGATTTGATTTGTTGCCTAAAGTATTCTTATTCTCAGAGCTTGAAAATTTATACTGTACCATTCTGGAAAAAGAAATTGATCGCAGAAACTTTAGAAAAAAAATACTAAGCTTTGAAATTGTTGAAGAAACTGATCATTTTTCTCCTTTAAAAAGTGGGAGACCTGCAAAATTATTCAAGTTTAACAAACAGAAATACAATGCTTTATTGGATAAAGGCTTTCACTTCGAAATAAAGTTTGCGTAATTTTTACACAAAATAAATTGTTTATTAAAATATACTATTTATATTTGCGTAAAATTAACGCAAATTAATAAACTATGATACTGAATTTAGACCCAAATTTCAGACCATTTACCGCTCAGCCTGAAATCATTTTCCAAAATTTTACTTTTTCAGGAGGAGAACCTCATATTAAGATTAATCCTGATTTTGATACTACTCAAAAAGTAACCCTTACACATCGATTAAATTCTTTCAACGATTTAGGATTATTGTGCATTGCAGTTGATGCTTTACGTAGAATGGATGTGAAAAACATGGAGCTTTTTATTCCCTATTTTCCCGCAGCAAGACAGGATAGAGTGATGATTAAAGGTGAGCCATTATCGGTAAAAGTGTATGCCGATATTATTAATGGAATGCAATTCGATAAAGTGTTTGTATTTGATGCACATTCTGAAGTCACTCCAGCATTAGTAAATAATTGCGAAGTGATTCCGAATCATACTTTTATTGAAACGGTTGTAAAAGCAATTGGAAACGAAGTCAAATTAATTTCTCCAGATGGAGGTGCTTTGAAGAAAATTTATAAAGTTTCAGAATTTCTAGGCGGAGTTGAAGTAGTGGAATGCAGTAAAAGCCGTGATGTAAAAACAGGAAGATTATCTGGTTTTAAAGTCTATAATGATGATTTACAGGGAGCCGATTGTTTGATTGTGGATGATATTTGTGACGGTGGCGGAACTTTTGTAGGTCTTGCTGAAGAGCTGAAAAACAAGAATGCCGGTAAGTTATATTTGGCGGTTAGCCACGGGATTTTTAATAAAGGATTTGCTGTTTTGGATTGTTTTGAGAAAATATTTACCACCAATTCATTTAAAGATTTTGAAGGTGAGCGTGTTGAAGTGATAGGATTAAAATTACAGAATATTACATAAAATGAATAAGAATAACAGACAAAATATAGCAAATAGGACACTAGATATTCTAGAAACTGGAACTTATACAATAGGGAATACCGAAATAAATTTAAAAGACAAAATAGAAGAATCATTAGCTAAAACTTTTACTGTACATCCAAGCGAATTTTCTGAAATAAAAAATAAAAACATTATAAAGAATGATTTTGAAGTTGACATAGTCATTAAAAATTGTTCTACAATACAAGCGATTACAGAAGAAGAGAATCTAAAAATTGGAGTTTTAAATTTTGCATCAGCAAAGAATCCAGGGGGAGGTTTTTTAGGCGGAGCATCGGCACAAGAAGAAAGCCTCGCTAGGTCATCAAGCTTATATAAATCTTTGTCCAAAGACAAAGCAATGTATGAATATCATAAAAATGAGCTTTCTTTTTTATATTCAGATTATATGATTTATAGTCCAGAAGTTGTTTTTTGGTTTGATGATGAAGGCCATTTTTTGAATAAAATACTAGTCGCAGATATTATAACTTCTCCAGCACCAAATAAAGGAGCTATGTTACAACACAATAGAACGGAAGAATTAAAAAACATCAATATAGTTTTTAAAGATAGAATTGATAACGTTTTAGCAATTGCAAACCAACAAAGGATAGAATGTTTAATACTTGGAGCTTGGGGTTGCGGTGTTTTTAGAAACGAACCTACTGATGTTGCTAAATATTTTCAAGAAGTCATCAATTCAAAATACAGAAATGCATTTAAAAAAATCGTATTTGCAATCTATGATAGTTCGGAAAAGAAAATAAATTACAAAATTTTTGAAAACGCATTTAATGAACATAGAATTAAAAAAATATAACGAACAGATAGTGAATTGGCCAAAATCGGGTTACCATATTATGGCACAATACGATGATGAAAAGATTCTTGTTTATCAATCCTACAAAAAAGAGATTGGAGATTTCGCAGTCAAAAATCAATTTTTCGGTGGAGAATTTAGCATGGAAAGAATGACTTGGATAAAACCAAATTTTCTTTGGATGATGTATAGAAATGGTTGGGGAACAAAAGAAGGTCAAGAGTCGGTTTTAGCAATCCATTTGAGAAAAGAAGCTTTTGAAAACTATCTCAGAAACGCAGTTTATTCTTCTTTTAACCAAACAACTGGTATTAATCAAGAAGAATGGCAAGAACAAGTTAAAACATCTAATGTTAGATTGCAATGGGATCCTGACCACGATCCTTATGGTATGAAGTTAGAAAGGAGAGCTATTCAAATAGGCCTTCGAAATGAATTTATAAAAAAATTTTCAAAAGATGATATTATATTGATACAAGACATTAGTGATTTTGTATCTCAACAACATCACAATGTTATCAATAATCAATTGGATAATCTAATAATTCCGCTAGAAAAACCTTTAATTTTTGATGATATGGAGTTAAATAAGATGTTGAAAATTTTAATATAAAATGAAAACAAAAATCATACATAGCGTATTATTTGGCGTAGCTGTTGGGGATGCACTAGGAGTTCCGGTAGAATTTCAAGATAGAGAATTATTGGCTAGATTCCCGGTAACCAATATGCGAGAAAATGGCTCACACGCACAACCAAGGGGGACTTGGAGTGATGATAGTTCCCTAACATTTTGTTTGGCAGAAAGTTTATGCAAGGGTTATAATATAAAAGATATTGCAAACAATTTTGTGCTTTGGAGAAAAGAAAAACTTTGGACACCGCACGGTCGTGTTTTTGACATCGGAATTGCCACAAACTTTGCTATTCAATCTATAGAAAGAGGAGCAAATCCATTATTAGTGGGTGGAAAATCTGAAGAAGATAACGGAAATGGTTCGCTAATGCGAATTCTACCCTTAGCCTTTTATGTGAAAAATTTCAGTATCACCAAAAGATTTGACACAGTTAAAGAGGTTTCATCCATTACTCACGCTCATATAAGGTCAGTAATTGCATGTTTCATTTATATAGAATGTGCTTTATTGCTTTTAAAAGGAAAAGGTAAAGAGGAAGCTTTTGAAGAGATGAAAGAAATAGTAAATGATTTTTTAACAAATAATCCTATTTGCTCACAATCAGAAATAGATAAATTTCATAGAGTATTAGAAAATCAAATTGGAGACCAAGAACCGAAAAAATTTACGGAATTAAAAGAAGAAGAAATAAGTTCAAATGGTTATGTGCTAAGTAGTTTAGAGGCAAGTATTTGGTGTCTATTGACTTCAAACTCTTTTGAAGAAACAGTTTTAAAAGCTGTAAACTTGGGAGAAGACACAGACACAACAGGAGCAATTGCAGGAGGATTAGCAGGGATATTATACGGTTACGAAAATATTCCAAAAGAATGGATCAACGTATTGGCAAGAAAAAATGACATCACAAAATTATGTGATAAATTAAGCGAGAATTATGAAATATAATTTAGAAAAACTAATAAAAGACTTTGAAAAAGGAAGCAGATATAAATATTTGTTTTTTTGGGGACATCAAAAAAGCAAGAATGGAGAAATCACTTCTTCTTGTTTTAGTCAATGGTGGACTTCTCCATTTGTAATCAACGATATAAAGTACCCTACTGCCGAACATTGGATGATGGCACAAAAAGCACTATTGTTTAATGATAATGAAAATTACTCTAAAATTATTGTTGCAAAATCACCCGCAGAAGCTAAAGCGATTGGTAGAGAGGTTAGAGGATTTGACGAGAAAATTTGGCTGGAAAAAAGAGAACAAATTGTTATTCAAGGAAATTTAGAAAAGTTTAAACAGAACAAGGATTTAAAAACGTTTCTTGTGAATACTAAAGAAAGAATTTTAGTAGAAGCCAGTCCTGTTGATAGAATTTGGGGGATAGGACTTTCTAGTGACAATGAAAAGGCAGAAAATCCCAAACAATGGAAAGGATTGAACTTATTGGGTTTTGCTTTGATGGAAGTTAGGGATGAATTGAGATAATTAAATTATGGAAAAGAATTTTGACCAAAAAGAATTAGATCGTTTTTTGAATTCATTATCAATAGCCAAAGATGAAGAATCCATTGAAAGCTATATTTATATTAAAAATATATTAGATTCTATAGTGTTTCCTGTTCCATTTACAATTTATAGGAAAGGAACAAAACTTGTTAGAAGCAGAGTACATAAAGAAAATGAGGATTTTTTTGAAACTGTTGATCAACTTTCTTATCGTCGGGATATTCAAAATATAAAAAGTTTTGGTAGAGCTAATGAGCCAGGGCAATCAATATTTTATTGCTCAAATAATGAAATAATTTCATATGCAGAAAGTAGTTCCATTGTGAGAGAGGATGACGAAAAGGATTTTGAATATATTACTAGTGGAATTTGGATTTTAACTGAAGATATATTTGTGGTTAATTTATTGACTAATGAAAATATAAAAGGGCAACATTCAGAATTTGATAAATCAACTGAAAGTTTTGAAAGTATCATTGATTCTCAAAATGACGAGAATGCTTTTGTAGTTAGAAGTTTGCTTCAATTTTTCTCTAAAGAGTTTTCTACATCTATCAAAGAGAATTCAAATCACTATAAGATTACTTCAGCTTTTGCTAATTATGTATTTTCATTAGATAAGGCCGATGGTATTTTGTATCCAAGTACAAAATATACAAAAGAGGGATTTAATTTTGCTTTAAGAACAGATGTAGTTGATGAAAAAATGAAGTTTTATGCAGCTCAGCGAATCAAAATGCTGAGAATGGGAGATAAAAAATATGTTGAAGTTGAAAAAATTGAATCAGAAATCAGTATATCCGATGATAATAATATTAAATGGATAAGATAATATGAACGAAAAAACAGCAAAATGTGTAAGTAAGTTCCTGAGCTTGGTTCTTAGACATTCACCGGAAACAATCGAACTAAAATTAGACGAAAATGGCTGGGCAGATGTAGAAGAATTGATTCTAAAATGCAATAAGAAAGGAAATCAAAATCAAATGACTGAAGAACTTTTAGATTACGTGGTAGAAAACAATGATAAAAAACGTTTTGTTTTTAATGAAAATAAAACAAAAATCCGTGCAAGTCAGGGACATTCGATTGACGTTGAACTGAACTTAAAAGAGTCAGAACCTAAAGATTTCTTGTACCACGGGACAGTCGAAAAATTTATTGATTCCATAAAAAAAGAAGGTTTACAAAAAATGAGTAGACAGTATGTTCATTTAAGTAAAGATAAAGAGACCGCAATAAAAGTAGGAAGCAGAAGAGGAAAGCCAATTGTTTTAAAAATTAATGCTCCAAAAATGTTTTTAGATGGATATAAATTCTATCTCTCCGAAAACAATGTTTGGTTAATTGATGAAGTACCAACTAAGTATATCGAATTAAATTAAAATATAAATGCTACAAATAAAATTAGTTTATTTAGAAGAAGAGCTTGGAAATGCATGGATTAATGATTTTGCAGATTGTCCCAACGTAACAATTTTAAATGGCAATATTTTAGAAACAGAATGTGATGCTATTGTTAGTCCTGCGAATTCTTTTGGATTTATGGATGGCGGTTTGGATTTACATATTTCAGAGAAATTTGGCTGGCATTTACAAGACGAATTGCAAGCAAAAATTGCAAACTTAGACGAAAAAGAATTATTAATAGGGAAGTCCATTACTTTGGCAACAGGAAATGAAAAAATTCCATACCTAATTTCTGCCCCAACTATGCGAGTTCCTATGAGTTTCAATATAGCAACATCTGTCAACGCCTATTTAGCGATGAAAGCTATATTGATAGCTTGTAAAAATAATGAAACAATAAAAACGGTCGCTATTCCTGGATTAGCAACAGGTTGTGGAAGAATGCCATTTCATATTGCTTCAAATCAAATGTTTTTAGCTTACGATGAAATAATTAACGGAAACTATAAAGATTATAAGACATTTGGAGACACTCAAAAATTTCAATATAGATTAAATGAAAAAGGATTAATTTGGGATTATTAAAATGAAAAAAAGAACACTCGTTTTTGGCGATATCCACGGTGGCTTAAAAGCATTAGTACAATTGCTTGATAGAGCTAGAATTAATCAAAATGATCAATTGATTTTTCTTGGTGACTACGTAGACGGATGGTCCGAATCTGCTCAATTGATCAATTTTTTAATAGAACTTTCTCAAAAATATCTATGTGTTTTTATTAAAGGGAATCACGATGTTTGGTGTCAAGATTGGTTGATTAATCAAGAAATAAATGATATTTGGTTTTCACATGGCGGAAAATCAACTATTGATAGTTATCAAGACATTGATCTTGTAATCAAAAAGAAGCACCTTGATTTTTTTGCAAACATGAAAGATTATTATGTTGATGAAAATAATAATTTATTTATTCATGCGGGTTTTTCATCCATGCATGGGCCAGAAAAAGAGCATTATACTACTAATTATACTTGGGATAGGACGCTCTGGGAAATGGCTTTGACAATGGATAAAAGAATTAAAAAAGATTCTCTTTCCTATCCAAAAAGGTTATTGATTTATAATGAAATTTATATTGGACATACACCTACACTAAATTATAATATGGAGGTACCAATGCAAGGATGTAATGTCTGGAATATCGACACAGGAGCTGGTTTTTATGGAAAACTGACATGTCTTGATATGGAAACTAAAATATTCTGGCAAAGCGATGTTGTGCAGTCATTATATCCAAAAGAAAAAGGAAGAAATAAACAGAAAGATTGATTTAAAAAATAGAATAATGGATAACAAAATTAAATCTGGTTTATTAGATCCTGCAATGATTGGAGTTAGGGATGAATTGAAACAGTATTAAAGTGAAAAAAATATATAGAGCTCCAGATTCAATTGATATTATTAATCAAGATATTCCATCTGTTTTTTTAGCTGGATCTATAGAAATGGATAAAGCTGTTGATTGGCAAAAAAAATGTGAAGAAATGTTGAGTGCCAAGTACATTATATTTAATCCAAGAAGAAACGAATGGAATTCAGATTGGGAACAATCTATAACAAATGCAAAATTTAAGGAACAAGTAGATTGGGAATTAAATGCATTAGAAAAAGCAGATATCATTATTATGTTTTTTGCGAATAATACAAAATCCCCAATATCACTATTAGAGTTTGGACTTTATGCTAAATCAAATAAGATGAAAGTGGTAGTGGAAGAGGATTTTTGGAGAAAAGGTAATATTGATGTTGTATGTGAAAAATATAATATCCAACAGTATAAAAGTTTAGAAGAGTTATTACAAAATTTGATAAAACAATAAAAAAATGAACCCACTATTATTAACAGACGGTTACAAAGTTGACCACAAAAGACAATACCCTGACGGAACAACATTAGTATATTCTAATTGGACTCCAAGAAAATCAAGAATAGAAGGAATTGATGAAGTTGTGTTTTTTGGATTGCAATATTTCCTAAAAAAATACATCATTCAAGATTTTGATTTGCATTTTTTCAAACAGTCAAAAGAGGAAGTGGTAAAAAAATATGCCCGCAGAATCAACAATTATTTGGGCGAAAACCAAGTGGGTACCAAACATATTGAAGATCTGCACGATTTAGGATATATCCCGATGGTTTTCAAAGCCCTGCCAGAAGGAGCCAGCGTGCCTATTCGCGTGCCTATGTTCACGATGTACAATACGATTCCAGAATTCTTTTGGCTGACCAATTATTTTGAGACATTGCTTTCTGCGGTAATTTGGCTGCCTTGTAATTCGGCTACAATAGCAAAGCAGTACAGAAAAGTACTAGACAAGTATGCCGAGGAAACATCATCAATGCCGGGGTTTGTCGATTGGCAAGGGCACGATTTTTCAATGAGAGGAATGGGCGGTATAGAAGCGGCGGTAACATCTGCAGCAGGACATTTATTGAGTTTTACAGGTTCGGATACGATTCCTGCCATTGATTTTTTTGAAGAGTATTACAATGCCAATTCTGACACCGAATTAATAGCTGGTTCTGTTGCCGCAACTGAGCATTCTGTAATGTGTATGGGTACTACCGAAGGAGAATACGAAACTTTCAAAAGATTAATTTGTGAGGTCTATCCAAAAGGAATTGTTTCTATCGTTTCAGATACTTGGGACTTATGGAAAGTATTAACAGATTATTTACCTCGATTGAAAGATGAAATTGTTTCAAGAGAAGGAAAAGTAGTGGTGCGTCCAGACAGTGGAGATCCAGTTGACATTATTTGCGGTAATCCAAATGGTAAAACTGAACAAGAAAAGAAAGGAGTAATCGAATTGCTTTGGGATGTTTTTGGAGGTACTGTAAACGCAAAAGGATTCAAGGAATTAGTTCCTCAAATAGGAGCTATTTATGGAGACAGTATTACCGTAACTAGAGCAACGGCCATTTGCGAACGATTAAAAGCTAAAGGGTTTGCTTCTACTAATGTGGTTCTTGGAATTGGTTCATTTACCTATCAATACAATACAAGAGATACTTTTGGCTTTGCAATGAAAGCAACTTATGGAGAAGTACTTGGAGAAGGAAGAGCTATTTTTAAAGACCCGATTACGGATGATGGTACCAAAAAATCAGCCAAAGGTTTAATGAAAATAGAATGGGCTGAGGGTCAATATACTTTAACAGATGAAGTGTCTTGGGAAGAAGAACAAAAAGGGGAATTGAAAGAAGTTTTTAGAGACGGAAAACTCTTAATTGACCAAAGTTTATTTGAAATTCGAAATCTAGTCAAAAATGAGTTACAATTGAGCTAGTAAAAAACAAAGCCTAAATGTAAATTTTCATTTAGGCTTTTTCATTTATAGTACTTTATGTAATACTATTATTTCTTGTAAAAATTATTGTGATCCAAATATTCCCAGACATCATGTGGCAAAAGAGGACGAATATTTTTGCCAGTTTTAATGTTATCACGAATAAAAGTAGCTGATATTTCAACTACAGGCGCGTCAATAATACTGATTTTGGGATGGTTGGCAAAAGACGTGTTTTCTGCTCCAGTATCAATTGATTTTTGATTGTTTTCTTTGGCTTCGATTCTAGGATAAACATAAATAGAATAATGTTCTAAAATGGCTTCATAGTTCTTCCATTTATGCAGGGATTTTAAGTTGTCTTCACCCATGATCAAAGCAAACTCGTGTTCCGGATGTTTTTCTTGCAAATGTACCAATGTGTTAATCGTATAATTGGGTTGTGCCAACTTAAATTCGATGTCCGAAGGTTTGATTTTGGGATAGGAAGCCGTAGCCAAATGAACCATGTGTAACCGATGATAATCATCGAGTAGCGTACTTTTCTTTTTTAGTGGATTGTGTGGCGTTACGACCATCCAAATTTGATCCAAATCAGTATGCTCTGCCATATGATTGGCAATGATAAGATGCCCTACATGAATGGGGTTATAAGTTCCGAAATAAAGTCCGATTTTCATAGACACTAATTATTTGAAATAACACAGATTTCACAGATTTCCACAAATTAAAAAATCTGTGTTAATTTGTGGAATCTGTGTTTACAAAATTTTTCACCAATTGATACGCTTCTTCAAGTGCAACAGGCAAATCGTAATTTTTGATAATCACATCAAATTGTGGAGCGGTAGCCAATTCTACTGAGGCTTTGGCAATGCGCATGTTAATTTTGTCTTCGCTTTCGGTTGAGCGTTCTTTGAGTCTTCTTTTCAATTCATCAACGCTTGGAGGTTTCACAAAAACAGCCAAGGTTTCTTCTGGAAATTTGTGTTTAATGCGTAATCCGCCAGCCACATCAATATCAAAAATCACATTTTTCCCCATGGCCCAAATGCGTTCCACTTCGCTTTTTAGTGTGCCATAGAAATTATCTCTATAGACTTCTTCCCATTCTACAAATTCTTCTGCTTTTATATGCTTTTTGAATTGTTCTAAAGACATAAAATAATAGTCTTTACCATCTACTTCTTCGCCACGAGGTAAACGGGTAGCTGCTGAAATTGAAAATTCTAAATTTAAATCTTCTTTTCCTAATAAATGTTTAACTATGGTAGTTTTTCCTGAACCTGACGGTGCCGAGAATACGATTAATTTTCCTTTTTTCATTGTATTGCACTATTTTATAAGTCTTATTGATTCAATATCAATTGTGATGATTTTATTAACTTCTTTATCGTCACTTGAATCTGTGATTTTATATTGGAGTAATTTTTTATTGTTTTCTTGTAAATTTTTTGAATTAATAAATCCTCTACAATTTTCTATTTCTATTTCTTCAAATTCAATTAACTCATTTTTATTATTGATGGCTAGAATTATATAACCGAAATCGGTCGCTCCTCCACACATACCTTGAACGTTTGGATTTCCAGATTGTTCATATTTTAATAATAACCGTGTTTCTGAAGTAGATAATTTCTTTGAAATAATTTCTAAGTTTTTATAATCTATGTGATAATTTGAAAGATTAATTATAGAATTGCCTATTTTTAAAAATTTAAAGTCTTCGAAAACATAGATATCTTCTAATTCATTATTAATGGTTATTTTTAGATTTTTGATGTTGTTTGACCACGTATTATTCTCTTTAGGATCTTTTGAAATAAAAAATTTTTCATTATAATTTTTGAAATTTTCGATCTCTTCTAATTTATCCCAAACAACTCCTGAAAAATCAAAATCCAATATCTTTTTCTCGAAGACTTTATCACTAGTATTAAACAATGTCAACCCTTTCATTGGATTATAAGTACCAACTAAAGGAATGTTTTTTTTAACTTTATTATAATAGTACCAGCCTTTAACTGAATATACATATAAATGATCTTCTGAATAATTTTCAACTTTTAAATAAATAGTAATGTCATACTTATCATCAATTGAACCGTAAAAAATTCTATCATTAGTCCTGAAGTTTTCAATTGAAATGTTTTTTTGTTGTGAAAAACAAGTTAATGTTATTAGAAAAAACAGTAAAATAACTTTCTTCATTTCAAAAAAATTAAGCTATAAAACATTCAACACTTGCTCTTTAATTTTCTCCAATTCATCTTTCATTTGAACGACTAATTTCTGCATTTGAGCATGATTGGATTTAGAACCCATGGTGTTGATTTCTCTTCCCATCTCTTGAGTGATAAAGCCCAATTTTCGACCATTGGCTTCGGTTCCTTTGATGGTGTCAAGAAAATAATCCAAATGGTTAGTCAATCGCACTTTTTCTTCGGTGATATCTAGTTTTTCTAAATAGTAAATGAGCTCTTGTTCAAAACGATTTTCATCTACATTGACTTGTAATTCAGCAATAGCGGTTTGCAAGCGTTCTTTAATTGCTTGAACACGCTCAGGGTCTAAGGCCAAAGCTTCGTTCATGAATTGACGAATATTTCCGATGCGCAATTGGAATTCTTTTTCGAGAGACTCGCCTTCGTCTTTGCGGAAATTCAAAATGTTTTGAAGTGCTTCTTCGATTACATTTTGGATAGTAGCCCATTCACTTTCGTCAATTTCTTCGCGTTCTACTTTCATAGTATCCGGCATACGAACGGCCATTTTCATTAATTCAGTTTCATCAGCATCGGTATAGACTTCACGTAATTGATTGATGTAGGCTTTTATAATCGGAACATTTACGCGTGTTGAAGTTTGTTCTGCTGTACTTTCGATGTAGATAGAGAAATCAATTTTTCCTCTTTCCAACTTGGAGGCAATTTGATTGCGTAATCCCAACTCCATTTCGCGGTACAAAGAGGGCATTCTAACGTTTAAATCTAAACCCTTACTATTTAGGGATTTTACTTCTATTGTTATCTTTTTGGCTGGTAATTGCAGCGTTGCTTTACCGAAACCGGTCATAGATTGTATCATAATATGTTCTAAATGTCTGTAAATATAAGGAAAGTAATTAGTACTTAAGTAAATGCTTCGATTGACAATAGTTGCAAATTACGAATGCTCTTTGGTTCTTTTTTGGGTGACTAAGTAAACACCAGCAAAAATTAATATGGCCGCTCCTATTTTGACCCAATTCAACTCGTCTTTTCCTAATCCAATAGCGAAAATCGTAGCAAAGAGTGGTTGTAAATAAATAAAAACAGCTACTGTAGTAGGTTTTAATTCTTTCATAGAAAGTAAATTTAATAAATAAGTTAAGAAAGTCGAAACAACTACTACAAAACTTATTTTCCAGAAAATACCAACAGGGATTAATGACCAATTTACAGCATTAAATTCGCTCCATCCAAAAGGAAGTACCATTAAGAAACCAAAAAGATAAATCCATTTTACAAACGTAAAGGCATGGTAAGTATGCATTAGTTTTTTAACGATAATTAAGTAAAAACCATACGAAATGGCATTGACCAAAACTAAGAAATTACCCAATCCTGCATTAGAAGCATTGCCTATAGATTTACCATAAAGAATTAAGAAAGTGGTTCCTAATAGCCCTAATATAATTCCTAAAACCATCCTTTTTTTCATGCGTTCTTTCATCAAAAGGGCTGATAAAACTAGCACAATCATTGGAGTTGAAACCATGATTACTGCAGCCGAAATAGGTGATGTAAGACTTAATCCTTTAAAAAAAGTGAGCATATTAAAAGCGACTCCAAAAAAAGCAGCAGCAATAATTCTAGGAAAATCACCCAAGGCAATTTTCTCTTTGGGCATAAAAAGCCATGTTAGCCAAAAGAGCAGCACTGAACCGCCCACTCGAAGTAAGATAAACCCAAAAGCATCAATATAAGCAGGCATGACGTCTTTGGCAATGGTAAAAGTAACACCGTAGATAATCGAAACGATAGTAGCGCCCAATAAGGCAAGATTTCTTTTAGACATGAGTTAATGCTAAATGAACTTGATGAATGTTTTGCTGGCTATTTCCGATATAAATTTTGTCATTAATAATAAAAACCGGTCGGCTTAAAAACGTGTAATGTTCCAAAATGTATTTTTTAAAATCATCTTCGATAAGTGTTTGATTCTTTAAATTCATCGATTTGTACAATTGTGCTTTTTTACTAAATAAAGCTTCGTAACTTCCTGACAAACGACGCATTTCTTCTAATTCTTCTGCGGTTATTGGGTTTTGCTTGATGTCGTGAAAAGCTAAATTATGGTTCTCTGGCAAGGATTTTATAATTTTTCTACAAGTATCGCAAGAAGCTAAATAGTATATTTTGTTCATTAGAGTTGCTTTTTATTGCTGCAAAGAAAATTCATTTACATGGAAAATGAGTATTTTTATCCAAAAAATAAAAAAATGAATGAAATATTTGAATTGACTACAACAAGCCGAAAAATGGTGGCTCCTTATCTTGAAAAATATACTCTACAACAATTGAATACAATTCCTGAAGGTTTTTCGAATAATATGTTTTGGAATATTGCTCATATCGTCGTGACTCAGCAACTATTGATCTATAAATTATCGGGTTTACCCATGCTAGTTTCAGATGAGTTGGTAGAAAAATACCGGAAGGGAGCCAAACCTGAGCAAAACGCTACACAAGAAGAAGTGGATTTGATTAAAAGTTTACTTTTTACAACAGTTGAACAAATGAAAAGTGATTACAATGCTAATTTGTTTCAAAATTTTACGGAATACCCAACCTCTACAGGTTTTACTTTACATTCTGTTGAAGAAGCTATGCAATTCAATGCTTTTCATGAAGGTTTACATATTGGAATCTTAATGAGTATTCGCAAGTTGGTTTAAAAACTCAATGCAAAATAGTTAGAAATGCTTTCAAATTAGTTTTGATTTGAAAGCATTTCTTATTTCAAAATAAGGTGTTTTTTCAGGGAAGAATATGGAATAAATAGGGTTTTAGGTCCTTCTACATAAGCAGCTGCTTCGTATGGATTGTAATGGAACAAAAGGCCATCAGTGGTGAAAAAAATGTTCTTGGGTAATTGAAAAGTATCATCTTCAAAGAAATACCCCGTTTGATTGATGTTGCCTTTTAGTGGAATTTGATATTTGATGCGAAATTTCTTTTCAACCGTTTTCTTTAGTTCAGGCAGGTTTTGAAATAAAGCATCGTTGGGAATTGTTTTTCCAGTTTTTGGATCAAAGAGCAAAGATTGTAGCCCTTCATATCCGTGAGCGCCTCCTGTAAAGGTATAGTGATCAATTTCTATATTGATAACATTTTCGGATTTGTATTTTATGGATGCCTCAATGTTGGCTTCCCAACCGAAGGTGGCATCTGGAGCTTCTTGTTTCGTAGATTCATAAGAGTTGATAAAAGAAGAAAGCAATGCCTCGTAGGCTTCATTTTTCAACGGTTGGTCTTCGAGATAAACCAAATCTTTTAGAACAGAAAATATTTTTTGGTTCAGACTATCAGCTACACTACTATTATTCGTGGCAAACGGAATCGTTATTTTTATTTCGGGACAATTTTTTTTACAAAGTAAAGTGCTTTTTTGTTTGAACTCTTTATTTTCAAAGCTTAATTCATTCGAACAACTATTCAATACAACGAGTAATAGTAGGCTTTGTACGTATCGTTTCATAACTAAAATATGTTAATTGTATACAAAGGTAGCCTAGAGTGCTGTTGCTTTGTCAATATTTAACGGTAAATTTGCATTTGTAAGCAACAGTCATTTTAAAATTTAAATCAATGAAATTCAATACAAAAGTAATTCACGGAGGACAACACCTTGACGCTAGTACTGGAGCGGTAATGCCACCTGTTTATCAAACATCTACATTTGTGCAAACGAGTCCTGGACAACCTTTACATCCTGATTATGAATACAGCCGAGCTGCAAATCCTACTAGATCTGCACTAGAAAATGCCTTGGCAAGTATTGAAAACGGAACAAGAGGTTTGGCTTTTTCTTCCGGATTAGCTGCGACAGATTGTATTTTACGATCATTCAAAGCGGGTGATGAAATTATTGCAATGGATGATTTGTACGGAGGTACTTATCGAATGTTTACAAGAATTTATAAAGATTCAGGAATTAAGTTTCATTTTGTCGACATGAATGATTTGGATAAATTTAAGTCATTAATCAACAAAAACACGAAGTTGGTTTGGGTTGAAACGCCTACGAATCCCTTAATGAAATTGGCAGATATTGCTGCTATTGCTCAAATTACAAAAGGAAACAATATCCTTTTTGCTGTAGACAATACTTTTGCCACACCTTATTTACAAAAACCATTAGATTTAGGTGCCGATATTGTAATGCACTCGGCTACCAAGTATTTAGGAGGACATTCTGATGTTATAGCTGGAGCTTTGATTGTAAAAGATGAAGCTTTGGGTAATCAATTGCATTTTCAGCAATTTGCTACCGGTGCTACTTTAGGTCCAATGGATAGTTTTTTGGTTTTACGTGGAATAAAAACATTGCACCTGAGAGTACAAAGACACTGCGAAAACGGAGAGAAAGTAGTGGCATTTTTAAATACTCATCCTAAAATTAAAAAAGTATACTATCCAGGATTACCAGAGCATCCGTTTCATGATATTGCCAAAAAGCAAATGAGTGGTTTTGGTGGAATGGTTTCTTTTACTTTTACTTCTGGTAAAAAAGAAGATGCGATTGCTTTTTTAGAAAAATTAAAAGTTTTCACTTTGGCAGAATCGTTAGGTGGTGTAGAATCATTAGCCAATCATCCTGCTTTGATGACGCATGCTTCTATTCCTGAAGATAAACGTAAAGAAGTGGGAATTACCGATGATTTGGTCCGATTGAGTGTTGGGGTAGAAGACGCTGTCGATTTGATCGCCGACTTAGAACAAGCTTTGTCCTAATTAATTATAAGAGTATAAAAAAGGCTCAATTGTAAACAATTGAGCCTTTTTTATGCGTTGTACTTTGTATTAAAATTCTAAATATTGAATATATCCAATGTTGAACCAAACCATCCAATCATTGGCTTTGTTTTCTTTATATATCTTTTTGTTGGGATTTAAACCATCTACCCAGTCTGAGGTAAAGTTTTGAAAACGCATGTCTACCATTAAGTCACTCATTCTCGTCAGTTTATATCTAGTACCAATACCTGCAATGACAGATAAAACTGTTTTGCTCTCCGTAGAGAATCCATTAGGTCTTCCGTCTGAAGGAGCTAAGTATTTTGGAATTGTAGTCATCGAAGTTCCCAAAGGACCTAGCGTAGAAGTTGCTTCGGTATCATAAAAACTATATGCAAGCCCTAAACTTGCATAGGGACCAAATGCTCCAATTGTGTTCTCAAAATCATGAATTTTTACAAAATGAAATTCTCCTTGTATACCTAGATTCAT
The DNA here is from genome assembly GCF_038739875.1 of Flavobacterium polysaccharolyticum. Classification (NCBI taxonomy): domain Bacteria; kingdom Pseudomonadati; phylum Bacteroidota; class Flavobacteriia; order Flavobacteriales; family Flavobacteriaceae; genus Flavobacterium; species Flavobacterium polysaccharolyticum. Next base: position 36,758 of record NZ_JBCGDP010000011.1, on the reverse strand, counting down.
AAGTTTAGAAGCGCCTCTCATGGCTCGGAGTTGTTCTTTACCTAATGAATTACCACCTTGGTCAACCCATTGTCCAAAATGTCTAAAGCTGGTTGTGCTATAGGATAACTCAGAGCGAACTTTAAAATGTTCATTGAAATAGGTGCTATTATTTGCTCTTGATGAGAAGTTAATGTAGTGAACCAATCCAAGTGCAAATCCTGTATTACCCGCATTGGTTTCAATATCATGGCGTTCACCATAATCAGATTGAAACGCTACTGGGCCAAAGGTAACTCCTATTTCATGTGCTAAATTAAATTGCGCTTGCAAATTGTAATGTATACTTATTAAAAGTAATATGAGGTGTGGTATTTTTTTAAACATTTGATAGCCTATTTATTGCGCGCAAATATATAAAAACAAATCACATAAAATAATGTATAAAAGTTAAACCAATTATTATTAACTAAAATTCATTTTCATTACACATACTATAACGTTTTCGTAAAAATCGCCTTCTGATTTTTATATTTCTTTGAAAATGGTTAAATAAAAGATAATTTTTCTTTTTTTCATAAAATAACAGGTCAAATTTACGTTTAAGACGTATATTTGTAATCATTAACAGTACGTTTTTAACGTTTTTATAATCATTAGGATCATGTCACAAAGTATTACTAATTTTATCGACTCGGTAACTAAAAAAAATCCGAACGAAACAGAGTTTTTGCAAGCAGTACTAGAAGTTGCCGAAACGGTAATTCCTTTCATCGAACAAAATAAAAAATACCAAAACAAAATGCTTTTAGAGCGCATGGTTGAACCAGAGCGCGTAATCATGTTTAGAGTTACCTGGATTGACGATCAAGGTCAAACACAAGTAAATCGTGGATACCGCATCCAGATGAATTCAGCCATTGGTCCATACAAAGGCGGGTTGCGTTTTCATCCTTCAGTAAACTTAAGTATTTTGAAATTCTTAGCTTTTGAGCAAACCTTCAAAAATAGTTTAACTACTTTGCCAATGGGTGGAGGTAAAGGAGGTTCTGATTTTGATCCAAAAGGAAAATCAGACAATGAAATAATGAGATTCTGTCAAAGTTTTATGATCGAATTGGCGAAACATATTGGTGCTGATACTGACGTTCCTGCAGGAGATATTGGTGTTGGAGGAAGAGAAGTAGGCTTTTTGTTTGGTCAATACAAAAGATTAAGAAATGAATTTACAGGTGTGTTAACTGGTAAAGGAATTTCTTTTGGAGGATCATTAATTCGTCCTGAGGCTACTGGTTACGGAACAGTATACTTTGCACAAAGTATGTTAAAAACAAAAGGAGATTCCTTTGAAGGAAAAACGGTTGTTATTTCTGGTTCTGGAAACGTGGCACAATATGCAACTCAAAAAGCGACTCAATTAGGTGGTAAAGTGGTTACTTTATCTGATTCTGCAGGCTATATTTATGATGCTGACGGAATTGATGCTGAAAAATTAGCTTTCGTAATGGAATTGAAAAACGAATTACGTGGAAGAATTAGTGAATATGTAGCGAAATATCCAAATGCTAAATTTGTAGCAGGAAAACGTCCATGGGAAGTAAAATGTGATATCGCATTGCCTTGTGCTACTCAAAATGAGTTGAACGGAGAAGAAGCGGCTCTTTTATTAGTTAATGGTTGTATTGCTGTGGCGGAAGGAGCTAATATGCCTTCTACACCAGAAGCTATTGCAGCTTTCCACCATGCCAAAATTTTATTTTCACCAGGAAAAGCGTCAAACGCTGGTGGTGTAGCTACCTCAGGTTTAGAAATGTCTCAAAACTCTTTACGTTTAAGCTGGACTGCTGAAGAAGTAGATGAAAAATTATACAACATCATGTTGAATATTCATGATTCATGCGTACAATATGGTACTGATGAAACAGGATATGTTGATTATGTTAAAGGAGCTAATATTGCTGGATTTGTGAAAGTAGCCGATGCTATGTTGGCACAAGGAGTAGTATAGTACTAGTAAGTTAATTATTCAAAGCCTTCTTCTGGAAACAGAAGGAGGCTTTTTTTATTCCTTGAGAACAAAATTCAAAAACTTTCGTTTGTACTATATTTGTAATTCATTTGAAAAATTCATGAGAAGAATAGTCGTATTTTTTTGTTTTTTATTAGCCCTTAATGTTGGTTTTTCACAAAATCAATTATCATGGCAGGGTTATTTTTCTTATAACGAAATCAAAGATGTAGCAAATGCAACTTCTGTTCTTTTTGCTGCTTCAGAGAATGCTTTGTTTTCAAAAAACACGCTTTCAAACACGTTAAAAACTACCACGACTATCGATGGTCTTTCGGGTTTGACAATATCAGCTTTGTATCATAGTGCCACTTTCAACAAAACGATTGTAGGTTATGAAAATGGTCTTTTAATTGTGATTAATGAAAACAACGGTTCCATGCTGAAAGTGGTCGATATTATCAACAAACAATTGCCTGCTAATATCAAAAAAATCAATCACTTTATGGAGTATCAAGGAATTCTATATGTTTCTTGTGATTTTGGTATTGTACAATTCAATTTGAATACGCAACTTTTTGGAGATACGTACTTTATTGGTGATTTAGGAAAGGAGATTTCTGTGAAGCAAACCGCTGTTTTTGAAGGGAATCTTTATGCTGCCACAGAAAATGGAATTCGAAGAGCAGCTATTACAAATTCAAACTTAATCGATTATCAGCAGTGGACAATACTTTTGACTGATAATTGGTCTGGAATTACAGCTTTTGGGTCAGATTTGTATGCTTCAACTACAAACGGTGCGATTTATAAATATGGACTCAATTCATTTTCCATTGTTCAAAGTTTTGGCGATACTATAGTCGATTTGCGTTCTGATGCAAACAATTTAATAGTAACTACTCCCAGTCAAATTTCGATCTTTGGGTCCGGATTGTTTTTGATAAAACAAATAAATAGTACTCAGATTTTGGATAAAAATCCTATTTTTACTTGTGCTACCATCGTAAATGCTAATTTGTTTTTGGGTACCAAAGAAAATGGTTTGCTAGCAACGACACTTTCTGTTGGCGCACCAATAGTCGATAGTACACCTCTAGGACCACTCAGAAATGCAATTTTTTCTTTTCAAGTTACTCCAACTGAACTTTGGGCGGTATATGGAGGCTATACAGGTGACTATAATCCTTATTCTTACAACAGCAGTGGGCCTAACTTATATGGGATTAGTCGATTTAATTCACAGGGTTGGTTATCTATTCCTGCAGATGATGTTTTGGGAGCCAAATCTATTTCGAGAATAATAATTGATCCAAACGATGCTGCCAAAGTATATGCGAGCTCTTTCTTTTCGGGCTTATTGCGCATAGAAAATGAAGTGCCAAATTTCTTGTACAATCAAACCAATTCAGGTTTAGAATCGATTGCTTTTTTAGGGCCAACTTATATCGATGTTCGTATCAACGGAACAGCTTTTGATAAATCTGGAAATCTTTGGGTGACCAATTCACGAATCGAAAATGGATTAAAGGTGTTAAGAAGTAATGGGCAATGGCAAAGTTATTCTTTGAATACCATTGCCGAAAAAAGTATCGATGTGAGTATGGGAAGCATGCTTATCGATAAAAACAGTACCAAATGGATTGCCTCTAATACTGATGGTGTAATTGCTTTTAACGAATCGGGTACACCCACTTTTAAGAAAATTACTTTTGGAGCTGATAAAGGAAACCTGCCTACAACAGATGTTAGAGCTTTGGCTATAGATACTAATAATCAGCTTTGGATAGGTACCACCAAAGGACTTCGTGTGTTGTCCAATGTGAATAATTTTCAAAATACAACCGCACTCACTACCAAACCCATTATTATTCTGGAGGATGAAGTAGCTCAGGAGTTACTCTTTGAACAATTTATAAATGCAATTGTGGTAGATGGAGCCAACAACAAATGGGTAGGAACGGCAGATTCAGGTGTTTTTTTATTGTCATCCAATGGGCAAAAAACGATTTATCATTTTACTACCAATAATTCGCCATTACCAAGTAATACTATAAATGATATTGGGATCAATTCAGTTACTGGCGAGGTCTTTATTGCCACAACCAAAGGGATGATTTCTTTTAAAGGAGTGGCTACTGGAGCTAGTGATTCTTTGAATAATGTTTATGTTTATCCCAATCCAGTGCGTCCTGAATTTAGTGGAACCGTAAAAATAGCGGGTCTTTTGGATCGAGCGAATGTAAAAATAACCGATATCGAAGGCAATTTAGTACATGAAGCAGTTTCTGAAGGAGGAACTATAGAGTGGGACACTACTGCTTTTGGAAAATACAAAGTTGCTTCAGGTGTGTATATGATTTTCATTTCTGCCGAAGATGGAGTCGAAACCAAGGTGAAGAAGGTGATGATTGTCAGATAAAATTTGAATTTTTAAATCGTAAATCAGAATTCCTAATTCTCAAATCCCAATTCTCATGTTGGTAAAAACTAAGGCCATCGTTATTTCGACTTTAAAATTCCAAGAAAAAAGCTTGATTGTGAAATGTTTTACGCAATCTCATGGGCTAAAATCTTATTTTGTCAGAGACGCATTTTCTGGAAAGAAGAACAATCAAAAAATCGCATATTTTCAGTCGTTATCGATTCTAGAAATTGAAGCAGTGCATAAAAACAAAGGGACTTTAGAACATTTTAAAGAAATCAAAACAGCTATACCGTTTCAAACCATTCCTTTGGATATTGTGAAAAGTACTATGGTGTTGTTTCTTTCCGAAATTTTGCACCATGCCATTCATGAAGAAGAAAAAAACGACGATTTGTTTCAGTATCTCGAAGCTGCTTTGCAATGGCTCGATACGCACAGCGAAATCAGTAATTTCCATCTGATTTTAATGCTCGAAATCACTAAATTCTTAGGGTTTTATCCAGATACTACCGATCAAAATTTACCTTTTTTCGATATGAACGAAGGCGTTTTTTCCTTGTTTCAGGCGATGAGTTCTTTGTCTGAACATCAATCGGATCTGCTAAAAAAATTGATTGATTTGAAATTAGATTCAGAGCAAAAAGTTTTTCAGGTTGCAGAACGTCAGATTTTACTCAAAATTCTAATTGATTACTATAGTTTTCATTTAGACGGTTTTAAAAAGCCAAAATCGTTAGAAATTTTGAGAGAAATTTTCTCATGAGATTTTAAAAACTCTGTACTACTTACTCATAATTCATAACTATTTATTACTTTCGCACCTCGATTAAGAAAAGGATACAATGAGTACAAAATTTACTGAATACAAAGGACTTGACTTGCCAAAAGCGGCATCCGAAGTGCTTGATTTTTGGAAGAACGAAAATATATTTGAAAAGAGTGTAACTACACGCGAAGGTAACACGCCTTTTGTGTTTTTTGAAGGGCCACCTTCTGCCAACGGATTGCCGGGAATTCACCACGTGATGGCACGTGCGATTAAAGATATTTTTTGCAGATATAAAACCCAAAAAGGTTTCCAAGTAAAGCGTAAAGCGGGTTGGGATACGCATGGTTTGCCAGTAGAATTGGGAACAGAAAAAGAACTAGGTATTACTAAAGAAGATATCGGAAAAACCATTTCCATTGAGGATTATAACGAAGCGTGTAAAAGAACCGTAATGCGTTATACTGATGTTTGGAATGATTTGACTGAAAAAATGGGGTATTGGGTAGATATGGAAGATCCGTATGTGACCTATAAACCCAAGTATATGGAATCCGTTTGGTGGTTGCTAAAACAAATCTATAACAAAGATTTGATGTACAAAGGCTACACCATTCAGCCGTATTCTCCAAAAGCTGGTACTGGTTTGTCTTCTCACGAAGTAAATCAGCCAGGAAGTTACCGTGATGTGACTGATACTACTATTGTAGCTCAATTCAAAGCATTACCAGAAACATTACCTTCATTTTTACAAGGTTTTGGAGATGTCCACATTTTAGCCTGGACGACAACTCCTTGGACGCTTCCGTCAAACACTGCTTTGACAGTTGGGCCAAAAATCGATTATGTTTTAGTAAAAACCTTCAATCAGTATACATTTGAGTCTGTAAATGTAGTTTTAGCTAAGAATTTAGTTGGTAAACAATTTACTAAAGGATTTTTTGCCTCAGAAGATGTAGCTGATTTTGAAAATTTTAAAGCTGGCGATAAAAAAATACCCTATCAAATCGTAGCCGAATGTAAAGGTCAAGATTTAGTTGATATTCGTTATGAGCAATTATTGCCTTTTGTTCTTCCGTATCAAAATCCAGAAAATGCGTTTAGAGTGATTGCTGGTGATTTTGTAACTACTGAGGACGGTACGGGTATTGTACATACCGCGCCTACATTTGGTGCAGATGATGCTAAAGTAGCCAAAGAAGCTACTCCAGAAGTGCCACCAATGTTGGTTTTAGATGAAAATGGTACGCCAGTTCCTTTGGTAGATTTGCAAGGAAGATTCATTCAAGGTCTTGGAGATTATTCAGGGAAATACGTTAAAAACGAATATTACAACGAAGGAGAAGCACCAGAGCGTTCCGTAGATGTAGAAATCGCTATTCGTTTAAAAGAAGAAAACAAAGCCTTCAAAGTAGAGAAATACGTGCACAGTTACCCACACTGCTGGAGAACTGATAAACCAATTTTATATTATCCATTAGACTCTTGGTTTATCAAAATTACCGAGGTAAGAGACCGTATGTTCGACCTGAACGACAGCATCAACTGGAAGCCAAAAGCTACTGGTGAAGGACGTTTTGGGAATTGGTTGAAAAATGCCAATGATTGGAACTTATCACGTTCTCGTTATTGGGGAATTCCTTTGCCTATTTGGAGAACTGAAGACAAACAAGAGGAAATTTTAATTGGTTCTGTTGAAGAATTATACAACGAGATAGAAAAAGCTATTGCTGCTGGTGTACAAACAAGTAATCCTTTTGCAGGTTTTGAAATTGGAAATATGTCTGAAACTAATTATGATTTGATTGATTTACACAAAAATGTGGTAGATCAAATCACCTTAGTTTCTGCATCAGGAAAACCAATGAAACGCGAATCAGATTTGATTGACGTTTGGTTTGATTCAGGTGCTATGCCTTATGCACAATGGCATTATCCGTTTGAAAATAAAGAAAAAATAGATCAAAATACCGATTATCCAGCGGATTTTATTGCAGAAGGTGTCGATCAAACTCGTGGATGGTTTTATACTTTACATGCAATTGGAACTTTAGTTTTTGATCGTATAGCTTACAAAAACGTAGTGTCCAACGGTTTGGTTTTGGATAAAAATGGACAAAAAATGTCCAAGCGTTTGGGTAATGCCGTTGATCCTTTTGCTACATTAGAAGAGTATGGTCCTGATGCAACGCGTTGGTACATGATTTCGAATGCCAATCCTTGGGATAACTTGAAGTTCGATATTGAAGGAATTGCTGAGGTGCGTCGTAAGTTCTTTGGAACGTTGTACAATACCTATTCATTCTTTGCTTTATATGCTAATATCGATGGCTTTAGTTACGCGGAAGCTGAGGTGCCTTTAGAAGAACGCCCAGAGATTGATCAATGGATCATTTCAGAATTGAACACGTTAATTAAAGACGTTGATGTGTTTTATGCTGAATATGAACCAACCCGTGCTGCTCGCGCTATTTCTGATTTTGTTCAAGAAAATTTGAGTAACTGGTATGTGCGTTTGTGTAGACGTCGTTTCTGGAAAGGCGAGTATGCTCAAGATAAAATTGCGGCTTATCAGACGCTTTATACTTGCTTGTTGAGCATAGCAAAATTGAGTGCACCTATTGCTCCTTTCTTTATGGATAAGTTGTATAAAGACTTGACACACGCAACAGGAACAGAGAATTTCGAGTCAGTACACTTGGCACAATTCCCCGTTTCAGTTGAAAAGTTTGTTGATAAATCGTTAGAGAGTAAAATGCAGAAGGCGCAAACAATATCATCATTGGTTTTGTCACTGCGTAAAAAGGAAATGATCAAAGTGCGTCAACCTCTGCAAAAGGTAATGATTCCGGTACTTGATGCGGTTCAGAAGGCTGAAATCGAAGCGGTTGCCGACCTCATAAAAGCGGAAGTAAACGTCAAAGAAATCGAACTGTTAGACGATGCTTCAGGCATATTGGTAAAACAAATTAAACCTAATTTTAAGGCTCTTGGGCCACGTTTTGGAAAAGATATGGGTTTGATTTCCAAAGAGATACAGTCTTTTGCGCCTGAACAAATCAATCAATTAGATAAGGAAGGAAGTTTAAGTATTGTAATTTCAGGAAAAGATGTAATTTTATCATTAGAGGATGTAGAAATTTCTTCTCAAGATATCGAAGGTTGGTTAGTGGCAAATGCTAACGGAGTTACAGTAGCATTAGACATCACCATTTCTGAAGAGTTAAGAAAAGAAGGAATTGCTAGGGAGATAGTAAATCGTATCCAGAATATCCGTAAAGATTCTGGCTTCGAGGTTACTGATAAGGTGAAGGTTTACGTTCAAAATCACGCTGTTTTACAAGAAGCAATTCTAGCCAATGAGAGCTACATTAAATCAGAAACATTGACAGAAGAATTGCTATTTGCAGAAAACTTAGAGAATGGCACAGAAATTGAATTTGACGATATTAAATCAAAATTAATTATAACAAAATAAACCAACCAAAAAAAGAATTAAGCAACCCATTAAATTAATTTAGGCTATGATCGAGGAAATGACACGATACTCAGATGCTGATTTAGCAGAGTTCAAACAGATAATCAAAGAAAAGATTGAAAAAGCACAAGCTGATCTTGACTTGATAAAAAGTGCCTATATGAATGATTTAAATAATGGTACTGATGACACTTCGCCTACTTTCAAAGCTTTTGAAGAAGGAAGCGAAACGATGTCCAAAGAAGCCAATTCACAATTGGCCATTCGTCAAGAAAAGTTCTTGCGTGATTTAAAAAATGCTCTTTTCCGTGTTGAAAACAAAACTTATGGTATTTGTAGAGTAACAGGAAAATTAATTGGCAAAGAAAGACTAAAAATCGTTCCTCATGCAACTATGAGTATCGAAGCTAAGAATTTGCAACGATAATTATTTAAAATACTAAATTTCAAATTCCAAATTCCAAGGGTATCTTTTGGAATTTGGAATTTCTTTTTGAAATTTATATTTCTAATTTGTCTATTTTTGCCCCACTAAAAATACTATAATGTCATTACGCAAAGCTTATTTCCTTATTTTTATTCTGTTGCTTGTTGATCAAGTTTCTAAAATATATGTCAAAACAAATTTTGTTTTAGGCGAAGAAGTAACCGTTTTCAATTGGTTCAAAATTCATTTTATAGAAAACGAAGGAATGGCTTGGGGAACCAAACTTCCTGGCGAATACGGCAAGTTGTTTTTGACCGTTTTCCGCATTTTTGCAGTTGCAGGAATTGGATATTGGTTATGGGATTCCGTGCGTAATCACAAAAGCTCTAATTATCTTATCGTGGCGATTGCCTTGATTTTTGCGGGAGCATTAGGAAATATTATAGATTCTGTTTTTTACGGTGTTATCTTTAACGAAAGTTATCAGCAATTGGCCGTTATGTTCTCTGAAGAGCCTTACGGAACTTGGTTTCACGGGCAAGTGGTCGATATGTTTTACTTTCCTATCATCAAAGATTTTCCAATGCCAGAATGGGTACCTTTCATCGGAGGGAGACCTTTTACGTTCTTCAATGCTATTTTCAACGTAGCCGATGTAGCCATTTCAACTGGAGTAGGAATCTTAATTGTTTTCAATAAAAAAGCCTTTCATAAAGGAGATGCCTAATTTTTAGGAGCTTTATCCTGCTGTACGCTATATCTTTTATACTAGAAACCCTTTCAGTAAGTAAAACTGAAAGGGTTTCTAGTATAAAAGGATGCCGCTTCCATCAGGGCTAGGGGTTTGAGTTATCCAAACAGTTCGGCTGCTACATCTTCTATTTTCGTGACTAACCGAATTTGAATCCCGGTATTTTTAAGCGCAATCTTGTTGTATTTAGAAACGAATATGGTAGAGAAACCCAGTTTTTCGGCTTCTTGTATGCGTTGGTCAACTCGATTCACAGGACGAATTTCTCCTGAAAGCCCTACTTCGCCAGCAAAACAAAAATCTTTATGGATAGGAATGTCTTCGTTTGAAGATAAGATGGCGGCAACCACAGCTAAATCAATCGCTGGGTCATCCACTGAGAGACCACCTGTTACGTTCAAAAAGACATCTTTAGCGCCCAATCGGAAACCGGCTCTTTTTTCTAAAACAGCCAAAATCATATTCAAACGTTTGGCATTGTAACCTGTAGTGCTTCGCTGTGGTGTTCCGTACACTGCGGTGCTTACCAAGGCCTGAATTTCTATCATTAAAGGACGCATACCTTCTAGTGTTGTAGCAATTGCGGTTCCAGAGAGTTGTTCGTCTTTGTGAGAAATCAATATTTCAGACGGATTTGAAACTTCGCGTAAGCCGCTGCCCAACATTTCATAAATCCCTATTTCAGCAGTAGAGCCAAAACGGTTTTTAAGTGAACGAAGGATGCGGTAAACGTGGTTTCGGTCGCCTTCAAATTGCAAAACCGTGTCCACCATATGTTCCAGAATCTTTGGGCCGGCAATTGTGCCATCTTTGGTGATGTGGCCAATAAGAATCACAGGAACGTTGGTTTCTTTGGCAAATTTAATCAACTCTGCGGTGGTTTCTCTAATTTGAGAAATACTTCCAGCAGTCGATTCAATATAATCCGTATGCAGCGTTTGAATCGAATCGATAATTACAATTTCAGGCTGCATCGCCTCAATTTGTTTAAAGATGTTTTGCGTTTTGGTTTCGGTCAAAATATAGCAATTGTCTCCATTGGGAGTAATGCGTTCTGCACGCATCTTGATTTGCTTTTGACTTTCTTCCCCAGAAACATACAAAGTTTTGTAAGGAAGTTTTAACGAAATTTGGAGTAAAAGTGTACTCTTTCCAATACCAGGTTCACCACCCAGTAAAATTAAGGAACCAGGTACAATTCCACCTCCTAAAACACGGTTCAATTCTGCATCAGTGGTGTCAAGTCTAATTTCTGCTGTCGAATCAATTTCATTGATGCGCAATGGACGTGGCGCTTTGCCTACCGCTACTGAATCGCTTTTCCAAGCTACTTTTTCTTGTTTTTGTACAATTTCTTCTGCAATGGTATTCCATTCTTTGCAGGAATTACATTGTCCTTGCCATTTGGCATATTGAGTGCCGCAATTTTGACAAAAAAAGGTAGTTTTTACTTTGGCCATTATTTTTTAGGTGCGATTTTGCTCAGCATTAAGTCGTATTTCTCTAACATCATGGTCTTGGTTAGTGCTCCAATTTCTTGCATTTGTGAGGCATTTTGGTAGCGTTTCATCGCTTTTTTGTAATCTTCTTGCTTTTCATACATTAGGCCTAATTCATACTCTGCAAGCATTGATTTTGGATAATGCTTATCGGCCAAAATTGCCAATTGATCCAATTCGCTATAAGCGTTGTTTTTTAAAATAGCGGCTTCAATAGCTTTGAAATCATTGATTCTAATGGGGACATCTAGATGTAAACCTTCATTTAAAACATTGTATTTTTTTTCTAAATAATCAACATAGCCAGAGGGTAATAAAGCGATTTTATTGCTAAATTCTAAGGAAGTAATGGGTTTGTAACTTTCAAATATTTGATGTAAAGCACTCGGAATAGCATATAAGGTTTGGGAATAATGTCCAGCGCCTTTGAATGACTCAAATTTATAATTGACTAATGGATTGTTGTCTTTTTTGATGTTTTCATTCAGCATTTTGATAGGTTCTGCCAATTGTTTTATCTCATCTTCACTGGTTGATAAATAATAAAAAACGAGGCTTTTTGTTGCACTTAATTGTTCTGCGATTCTTTTTTCCATTGCAGGAGCGAGCTCAGGGTTTAAACAGATGTATGCATTGAAAAGTGGATCCTCTTTGTACAGAAAAAAGTTTAAAAATCCTGCCGTAGTATCTAGTCCGGCAATCATTCGGAATGGGGCTACGCGGTATTTTTTTTCAATATAAGGCAGTAATTCTTGGCCAATAAATTCATAAAAGGCAGCTCCTTTTGCGGTAGGAATCCCTTGTACATTTTCAAATTCGCTATCGTCAACTCGCTCATCGTTATGATTTTGATGAATCCCAACGATTATTGTTTCGGGAAAATCATCCCAATAACTTCCATAAGAAAGTGCGCCATAAAAGGGATCGAATAAAAAGTCGCCATCTAGTAATACCAAAAAGGGGTATTTTTTTGTGGTGTTTTTTTCATAAGATGGCGGCAAACTTATTGTGATTTCTCGTTTTTCGGCTAACTTTTCTGAATCAAATGATTCGGTTTTGTTTTGAGCATAAAGTGCTATCGAAAATAATAGCATAAAAAGGACCTTTTTCATGATTGGGAAGTCTAAATTAGGTTTGGTTTAAAAACAGAGCAAGATACTATTTTAATTTATTTTATAAATAAACAGCATTGATTTGTTGCTTTAAGGTTATCAAAGCAAATACAATAGCGTCTGGAACAGTTAACCTTTAGACTAATATGATACTAGGTAAGAGAATTATCGTTTTCGTTAGGGAAAACGATCCAAGGTTTAAAAGTTTTAGCTTCTTCAAATTCTAAAGTAGCGTAGGAAATGATAATAATAATATCGTCTTTTTGTACTTTTCTTGCCGCTGGACCATTTAGGGTAATGATGCCAGAGTTTCTTTCTCCTTTTATAGCGTAAGTTTCAAAACGTTCACCGTTATTGATATTTACAATAGAAACTTTCTCACCTTCGATAATGTTTGAGGCGTCTAACAAGGCTTCGTCTATAGTAATGCTGCCGATATAATTTAAATCAGCACCAGTTACTTTTACGCGATGAATTTTAGATTTTACTACTTGAATTTGCATGAGGCAAAGGTAATTAATTTAATGTAATAGTGTCGATCAAACGAATGTTGTTAACAAAAACAGCTATAAAAGCGCGATAATTTTTGGATTTTTCTTTAAAAGTGATAGGTAAAAGTGTCGATTCGTCAGCAATTACGAAATATTCCAATTCAAATAAAGGGTATTTTTTGAATTCATTTTTTACCCAATCTTCCACTAAATCAGTGTTTTGTGTTTGAAATTTTTCTTTGACTTCTTTTAAAATGGTGTAAATTATAGCTGCTTCTTTTCTTTCTGTACTGCTTAATCTTTCGTTACGAGAGCTCATGGCTAAGCCACTCGGTTCTCTGTGAATTGGGCAGCCAATGATTTCTACTGGAATATGGTTTTTAGCGACTAATTTTTTTACTATCTGAAGCTGCTGAAAATCTTTCTCTCCAAAATAAGCTTTTGTTGGAGTAATAATTTCGAACAGTCGTTTTACAATTGTTCCCACTCCATCAAAATGACCAGGTCTAAACTTGCCTTCCATCTGATGTTCTAAGCCGTCATAATCGAAGGATTCTGCGGTTGTTTTTCCTTCATAAATGTCCTCAACGGTAGGTGCAAAAACAATTATTTTGTCACTTAGTGTAGTCATTTTTTCAATATCAGCCTCAAGTGTTCTGGGGTATTTGGCTAAATCTTCGGGATTGTTGAATTGGGTCGGATTTACAAAAATACTAACTACCGTAAACTCGTTTTCCTGAATGGATTGGCTCATTAATGCCAAGTGACCTTCATGCAAAGCGCCCATCGTTGGTACGAAACCAACAGTAGAATTTTTGGACTTCATCGAAGTTAAGAATTCTCTTAATTCGATGTTTTTATTGAAGACTTGCATGGTCATTTTATTAAAATTAGGTGCAAACATAATATTTTAGTCTATAACTGCATAAAATTTTGTAATTTTGCCACGTTTTTATTGCCAATAAATAAAGTAAATAATACTATGAAAGATAAGAGGATATTATATGTGTCATCTGAAGTTGTTCCTTATCTTGCTGAGAATGAGGTCTCTTTAATGTCTTATGACGTGCCAAAAATGATTAACGATCAAGGTGGTCAGATACGAATATTCATGCCAAGATATGGGAATATTAATGAAAGAAGACATCAATTGCATGAGGTAATCCGTCTTTCTGGAATGAATTTAGTGGTAAATGACTTGGATATGCCTTTAATAATAAAGGTGGCATCTATTCCTAAAGAACGTATACAAGTCTATTTCATTGACAATGACGAATATTTCAAACGTAAAGCAACTTTTGCTGATGAAGATGGCGTGATGTACTCTGATAATGATGAGCGAGCTATCTTTTTTGCTAAAGGGGTAGTGGAAACGGTTAAAAAGCTTAACTGGGTACCGGATATTATTCATGTACATGGTTGGATGGCTTCAATGTTGCCAGTTTACATGAAACATTACTATAAAAACGAAGCGTTATTTTCTGAGACTAAAATTGTTACTTCTGTATATTCCGAATCTTTTTCAGAAACTTTGGATGTAGAAATGATCAATAAAGTCAAATTTGATGGTGTGCCGCATGAGGCAATAGCTGACTTAGAAGTGCCTAATTACGAGAATATTTTAAAAACAGCTGTTTTGAATTCTGATGCTGTTATTGTGGCTTCTAATAATTTGACAGCAAGTTTAACAAAATTTATAGAATCTTCCAATAAACCTTTTTTACCTTTCACTCCGAAAGATGGTTTCGCTGAGGCGTATACCAATTTTTATACAAATCAGGTGCTTTAATTTTAACTTTACACTATTTTATGTACAATACGACTTTCTTTAAGAAGTTATTTATTATTTGTGGTTTTTTTATTTTATTTTCTTGTGATAAAGATTATAATGTTATTGGAGAAGATTTAATAGGAGATAATAATTTTGAATTAGGAAAATATTACTATCCTGTAAAAGCATACAATCAAGCTACAGGGGCTGTACAATCAGATAATCTAGCAGTAAATGCTTTAGGTACCTATACAAATCCTGCTTTTGGTACTACTTCGGCTAGTTTTGCTACTCAGTTGACGTTAGCTTCGGTTGATCCTACCATTGGAGCCAATGCGGTAATGGATAGTGTGGTAATGACGATTCCTTATTTTAGCACTGTTAAAAGTACAGATGGCACTACAGGGATTAGAACATATGAATTGGATTCTATTTATGGCGCATCCAAAGCGCCGTTTAAATTAAGTGTATATGAATCGGGTTATTTTATGCGCGATTTAGATCCTGCAACAAATTTCAAAGAAAGACAAGCTTATTATAGTAATCAAAAAAATGATTTTGATGGCTTAAAAATAGGTAACAGATTGAATGATGCTGCTGATGTTAAAGAAAATGATGCTTTTTATTTTGATCCAAAAGAGATTGCTGAAACAACTATTGATGAAGAAACTAAAAAGTCAAGTACAAAGCGTTCAACGCCAGCTATGCGCTTAAAATTAAGTAATTCTTTCTTTACGGCAAAAGTTTTAAATGCTCCAGCAGGAAAATTGACTACAAATGAAGCTTTCAAAAACTATTTTAGAGGATTGTATTTTAAAGTAGAGAAAACAGGAGCTGATGATAGTATGGCTATTATTGATTTTAAAAAAGCTGTAACTGTTCAAAATGTTATAAGACTATATTATAAAGAAGATTTGTCTACTACTACAAATGGTGTTACTACTGTTAAAAGAGTGAATAAAACGCTCGATTTGAATATTGATGGTAATACGGTTAATTTTTTAGAGCAATCCAATTTTAATTCTGAGTATAGTGATGCAGTAACTAATTTCAATCCTACCATAGGGGATTCAAAACTTTATTTAAAAGGAGGAGTGGGATCGCTAGCTGTATTAGAATTGTTTGGGCCAGACAATGATAATAATGGAGTTGCAGATGAACTTGAAAAAATAAGAAAGAATGGCTGGTTAATAAATGAAGCTAATTTGGTGTTTCATATTGATGCAGCAGCAATGAAAAATTCTATTGAGCCTAATAGAATTTATGTTTATAATTTGACCAATAAAACGGCTGTATTGGATTATTTAACAGATAATACAACTGCGAGTGCTAATCGTCCAAAGTTCAATAAATTTATTTTTGGTGGTATTTTGAATAAAGAAGCCGTTACAAATGGAAGAGGATTGAGTTATAAAGTCCGTATTACTAATCAAATTAAGAATTTAATAAAAAATTCCGATTCAACGAATGTTAAGTTAGGAGTTGTTGTTGCTGAGGATATTGCCGTTGCAACCTTTAATAAACTAAAAACTCCAAACAGTATATTGTCTTCAGTTCCTACTACTTCTGTAATAAATCCTCTAGGAACAATACTTTTTGGTGGTCATTCAGGAGTACCAGAAGACAAAAGATTACGACTTGAAATTATTTATACCAAACCTAATTAGTAAAAAATATGTGTGGAATTGTTGGATATATAGGCTATAGAGAAGCGTACCCGATAGTAATAAAAGGGTTGAAACGCCTAGAATACAGAGGTTATGATAGTGCTGGAATCATGGTATATGATGGAAAGGATGTCAAGCTTTGCAAAACAAAAGGAAAAGTTTTTGATTTGGAGGCTAAGACACTTTCGGACATCACTACTAATGGATCTATCGGCATGGGACATACGCGTTGGGCTACTCATGGTGTTCCTAATGATGTAAATTCACATCCCCATGTTTCTAACTCTGGTGATTTAACTATTATTCATAATGGAATTATTGAAAATTATGCTCCTTTGAAACAAGAGTTAATCAAAAGAGGCTATGTTTTTCATTCAGATACTGATACTGAGGTCTTGGTTAATTTGATTGAGGAAGTTCAGAAAAAAGAAAAATTCAAACTTGGGAAAGCAGTACAGTTGGCTTTAAATCAAGTAGTAGGTGCTTATGCAATTGCTGTTTTTGATAAAAAAAATCCAGAGGAAATTGTCGCAGCTCGTTTAGGAAGTCCATTAGCCATTGGTGTTGGTGAAGGAGAATTCTTTGTGGCTTCTGATGCTTCGCCATTTATTGAATATACTTCGAATGCAGTATATTTAGAAGATGGTGAGATGGCAAACATTCGTTTGCATAAGCCTATGAAAATTCGTAAGATAAAGGATGATTCATTAGTTGATCCTTATATTCAAGAGCTTCAAATGAATTTGGAGCAAATTGAAAAAGGTGGTTATGAGCATTTTATGCTTAAAGAAATTTATGAGCAACCTAATGTTATAAAAGATACCTATAGAGGAAGACTTCATGCTAATGATGGTATTATTCAAATGGCGGGTGTTGAAGATAATTTAGAAAAATTTTTGAATGCTGATCGTATCATTATCGTAGCTTGTGGTACTTCTTGGCATGCTGGTTTAGTTGCTGAATATGTATTTGAAGAGTTTACAAGAATACCCGTAGAGGTAGAGTATGCGTCCGAATTCAGATACCGTAATCCAATTATTACAAGCAAAGATGTTGTGATTGCTATTTCTCAATCAGGAGAAACTGCCGATACGATGGCGGCTATTAAATTAGCAAAAGAACATGGTGCCTTTGTTTTTGGTGTTTGTAATGTTGTTGGTTCTTCAATTTCTAGAGAGACTCATGCTGGAGCTTACACACATGCAGGACCTGAAATTGGAGTTGCTTCTACTAAAGCGTTTACCACTCAAATTACAGTTTTAAATATGATTGCTTTGAGATTAGCTAAGGCAAAAGGTACTTTAACACAGTCTCAATATCATACATATTTACAAGAATTGGAGTTTATTCCAAGCAAAGTTTTGGAGGCTTTAGAGACTAACCAGCAATCAAAAGTAATTGCAGCCACATTTAAAGATGCTCCAAATTGTTTGTATTTAGGGCGTGGATATAATTTTCCTGTTGCCTTAGAAGGAGCGTTGAAACTAAAAGAGATTTCATATATCCATGCTGAAGGCTATCCTGCAGCCGAAATGAAACACGGGCCAATTGCGCTTATTGACGACCAAATGCCAGTTATCGTTATAGCGCCCAAGCAAGGACATTACGATAAAATTGTAAGTAATATCCAAGAAATTAAATCCAGAAGTGGTCGAATAATTGCAGTAGTTACAAAAGGTGATACTCAAGTAAGGGATTTGGCTGACTTTGTGATTGAAATTCCAGAGACTTCTGATGCGCTTTCTCCGCTTATAACAACGATACCATTACAATTATTGTCTTACCATATAGCAGTTTTAAGAGGGTGTAATGTGGATCAACCAAGAAATTTAGCTAAATCAGTTACGGTAGAATAACTTTTTTGCTTTTTCTATCAACCCCAAATGTATATTCATTTGGGGTTTTTTTGTGTCTTTTTTTGATGTTTTGTTTGTTTGTTTTGTTTGTTTGTTTTGTTTGTTTGTTTTTGAATTTAATCAATCGATTTCGCTGACAAATTAATTTTTATTAAATATTTAACAAAAGCTCATAAAAAATACGATATATATAATTTATTATGCATGCATAATTTTTTATTTAATCAATTCTTTTAAATGTTTATTTTTATTAAAAAAAATGCAATAGTAAGTTGTAAAAAATAGTGTTTTTTTAATGATATTTCGGCAGTTTTTTATGCCTATTTTTATTAATATCAAAAATATTTTTACATTTACGAACTAAACCAATTAACTCGAACCTAATGAGAATTTATTTACTTTTTTTGTCATTGTTTTTTTGTAGCTTATCTTTTGCTCAAAATTCAATTTCAGGGTCTGTTTCTGACCGTAATGGACAACCAATTCCTGGTGTAAATATTAAAGTTGTCGGACAAGATGCAAGTTCTACTTCGGATTTTGATGGAAAGTTTGTCTTGAAGTCTGTTAAATCTTTGCCTGCAAAGATTGAAATTTCTAGCTTGGGGTTTACAACGCAAGTTCTAAATGTGACCTCTTATAGCCAGAGAATCACTGTAACTTTATTGGACGAAGAAACCAAATTGGATGAAATTGTAGTTTCTGCTTCCAGAACTCCCGAACGAGTATTAGAATCTCCCGTGACTATTGAAAGAATGGGTATAGCTGAAATTAAGAAAACGGCTTCACCTTCTTTTTACGATGGATTAGAAAATTTAAAAGAGGTACAAATGAATACGTCAAGTATGTCATTTAAATCTATAAATACTCGTGGTTTTGCTACAGTTGCTAATACTCGTTTTATGCAATTAGTTGATGGAATGGATAATTCGTCTCCTTTGTTGAACTTTGTTTTAGGGAATTTAATTGGGGTGTCTGAAATTGATGTGCAAAGTGTGGAGTTGTTACCAGGTGCCTCTTCTGCCTTATACGGTGCTAATGCATTCAATGGTATTTTGTTTATGAGTAGCAAGAGTCCTTTCTCAAGTCCTGGAATTACGGCTTATGCAAAATATGGTCAAACCACTCAAAAAGCTGCTGGGACTAATGATTATGTTGATTATGGTATAAGAATGGCGGCAGTTTTTAGTCCAAAGTTGGCTGGAAAAGCGAATTTCACATACATGCGTGGAACAGAGTGGTATGCAACAAATTATGATGATAAAACTAGAGAGGGTATTGATAGAAATAACATAAATTATGATGGTATCAATGTTTATGGAGATGAAGTTGCTACAAACATAAAAGGTGTAGGACAAGCATTGGCTTCACAAGGGTTAATTCCTGCCTCGGCAGTAAATTTGTTGCCCAATACCAATGTGAGCAGAACAGGTTATAATGAAGTTGATTTGACAGATAATAAAGTTTCGAATACTAAAATTGATTTTTCTTTGCACTACAGGCCTTTCGGAGATGAAAAATTAGAAGTAATCTGGCAAAGTAAGTTTGGATTTGGAAATACGGTGTATCAAGGAGCTAATCGTTATTATTTGAATAACTTTTTTATGCAACAACATAAAATTGAGTTCAAAGGGAAAAATTTCTTTGTAAGAGGATATACTACTACAGAGGATGGAGGTCAATCTTATGATATGTTGTTTGCAGGGATAAATATAAACCGTAAATGGAAAGATGACAGAACATGGTTTGGTCAGTATGCTGGAGCATATATTTCTGGTACTTTAGGTGGATTAACTCCTGAACAAGCCCATGCAGCAGCAAGAAATACTGCTGATACTGGTCGTTTGGTTCCGGGTACGGCAGCTTTTAATAAAGCTTTTAATGAAGTAATTGCTGATCCAAACGTCTTGACAGGATCGAAATTGGTGGATAATTCAAGAATATACCATTCTGATGCTAATTATAACTTTAAAGATTTGATTTCTATTGCAGAAATTCAAGTTGGAGGTTCGTTTAGACAATATCAATTAAACTCTGGTGGAAGAATATACACTGATGCTGATGGACCAATTCGTTACGATGAATATGGTGCATATACTCAAGTGATGAAAAAATTTATGGATGATCGTTTAAAATTTACTGGATCTATCCGTTACGATAAGTCTCAAAACTTCAAAGGGAATTATTCGCCTAGAGTTTCATTAGTGTATTCTGGAGGACAAAATAAAAATCATAATTTTAGAGGTTCCTTTCAAACGGGTTTTAGAAATCCATCAACCCAAGATCAATATATTGGATTTAATGTAGGCAGTGCAATTCTGTTAGGATCTGCTCCAGATAATTTAACGCGTTACTCAGAAACATTGCCAGTTGCTACTGCTGTTGGACAAGCTTTTGCAGGTGGGACTTCTGTTACAATTAATGGTTTGAATGCTTATAAAAATTCATATACTGCTTCTTCTATTGCAGCTTTTAGTGCAACTGGTAATGCTGCATTGTTGAGAAAAACAAATGTTGATTTTGTAAAACCAGAAGAGGTAAAAGCTTTTGAATTAGGTTATCGTTCTTTTATTAATAATACTTCAATAGATATTAATGGGTATTACAATGAGTACCAAAATTTCATTGGTAATTTGAATGTGGTTGCTCCATTGTATGGAACGGCTCAAGATGCTCCTAATGTAGCGGGAGGTCCAACTGATTTGGGTACACAGTCTCTACATGCGTTACAAAACGGAAATATCAGGGCGTTCCAATTGTATACAAATACTGATTTGAAAATTAAATCACTTGGTTTTGGTGTTGGCTTGTCTAGAAAAGTGTATCAAGATTTTGAAGTGGGTGTGAATTATAACTATGCTCAGTTTGATTTTGATCAATCTAAAGATCCAAGTTTTGAAGCTGGTTTTAATACCCCAAAACACCGTGTGAAAGCTTCTATTGGTAATGAGAAATTGTTTCCTAATTTTGGATTTAATGTTAGCGGAAGATGGAATAGTGAGTATCTGTGGCAATCTACTTTCGCCGATGGAACTATTCAGTCAGCTACCGTTATCGATGCTCAGTTGAACTATAATATTCCGTCTTTAAAATCTACTTTAAAAGTAGGGGCTTCAAACATTGGAGGAAAAGAGTATGGTCAAGTATTAGGAGCAGGGTTAATCGGTCAACAATACTTCGCTTCTTGGACAATTAATCCGTAATTATTCATTATTTTAAAAAACATAAAAATGATAAAAAATTTCAAATGGTTACTATTGGCTTCTTTGGCTTTTGTAGCATGTGATAACGAGGATGAAGTTAAAATAGATTCTAATTCATCAGACGGAAAACCATTAACCGTAGGTTCAGCTGTTGTGACTAAATATGTTGCTTTAGGAGATTCTTACGCTGCTGGGTATAGTGATAATGCACTTTTTTCATTAGGACAAGAAGGTTCTTATGCGAATATAATTGCAAAACAATTTGCTCTAGCAGGAGGTGGGGAATTTAAAACCCCTTTAATGGCAGATAATGTTGGAGGATTATTATTGGGTGGGAATGTAATTGCTGGACCAAGATTGTATTTTAATGGATCGGCTCCTGTAACTGTTACGGGAAAACCTTCTACAGAAGTTACAACTAAATTAACAGGGCCATTTAATAATTTAGGGGTGCCAGGGGCTAAAAGTTATCATTTGGTTGCCTCAGGTTATGGTAATGTTGCGGGTGTTGCTGGAGGATTAGCTAATCCTTACTTTGCAAGATTTGCAACATCGGCTTCAACAACGGTGGTTGCTGATGCTGTTGCTCAAGATCCTACTTTCTTTTCGTTGTGGATTGGAGGAAATGACATCTTAGGATATGCTACTTCTGGTGGTTCGGGGAAAAATCAAACGGGTAATTTAAATCCAGCGACTTATGCAAGTAATGATATTACAGATCCTAATGTTTTTGCGAGTGCCTATTCTACAATAGTTAATGCTTTGACAGCAAAAGGAGCAAAAGGAGTTGTTGCCAATTTGCCTTATGTAACCGCTTTGCCTTATTTTACTACTGTGCCATTTAATCCGCTTTCTAATGCTGTTTTAGGTGGAGGGAATGTTGCTGTTGGACAAGCTACAGTAGATGCTTTAAATACTCAATTGTATGGCCCATTAAAACAAGCTTTAACGGCTTTTGGGGCAGGAGATAGAATTAATCTTATGTCTACTACTACTGCTAATCCTTTATTAATAAGAGACGAGTCGCTAGCTAATTTGTCTGCTCAATTGACAGCTGCATTTACACCTTCATTAGGTGCTGCAACAGCAGCTTTTTATGGTCAAATCTTTGGTCAAGCCAGACAAGCAACAAAAGATGATTTAGTAGTCTTGACTACGCAATCAGTTATTGGTACGGCACCAGCTGGAATTCCTGCTCCTTTAAACAAGTTTGGAATTACTTATCCTTTACAAGATAAAGATGTTTTGACAAAAGATGAAATACTTGAAGTGAAAACTGCAACAGATGCTTATAATGCAACCATTAAGTCGGTTGCTGATGCTAAAGGTTTGGCTTTTGTAGAGTTGAAAGGAGTAACCGATAAATTAGCGAGTGGAGGAATTGTTTACAACGGTTATAATACTACTTCGACCTTTGTAACTGGTGGAATGTTCTCATTAGATGGTGTGCATCCAAGCCCAAGAGGTTATGCAATTATAGCTAATTTATTTACAGAAGCAATTAATGTTAAATATGGTTCCAATTTTAAAAGTGTGAACGTAGGGTTGTATCGTATATTATATCCAGCATCGCTATAGAAAGACCAAACAAACAATAACCAAATGAACCACCTGTATAATGCAGGTGGTTTTTTATTGAAATGAAAAATGAATTTGATGAAAGTAGAGGGCTGCTTTTGTGAGTTTGATAAAAAATATCATTTTTTTTAAAAAAAAGGTATTGATTATGTATTTTAAAAAATATATCTTTGCACACGGAAAAAAGCATCTGAAAGACCTGATTTCTGAAGATGAATTTCACAAACCTAAATAGCTATTTAATAAATACATAAGTAATGTCTAAAGTAATAGGAAAAGTTGCCCAAATCATTGGCCCAGTAGTGGACGTAGTTTTCAACGGTAAGGATGTTGAACTTCCAAAAATTTATGACTCATTAGAAGTCACTAGAAAAGATGGTACTTTATTAGTACTAGAAGTGCAATCTCACATTGGTGAAAATACCGTTCGTACCATTTCGATGGACTCTACAGATGGTTTAAGCAGAGGTTATGAAGTAGTTGGTACAGGAAATCCAATTCAAATGCCAATTGGTCCAGATGTTTACGGACGTTTGTTTAATGTGGTTGGAGATGCTATTGATGGTTTAGGTGAATTGCCTAAAACTGGTGAAAACGGATTGCCAATTCACAGACCAGCTCCGAAATTCGAAGATTTATCTACTTCTTCTGAAGTTTTATTTACTGGTATTAAAGTAATCGATTTGATTGAGCCTTACGCTAAAGGGGGTAAAATTGGATTGTTTGGTGGTGCTGGTGTTGGTAAAACCGTATTGATTCAGGAGTTGATTAACAATATTGCAAAAGGTCACGGTGGTCTTTCTGTATTCGCAGGAGTAGGAGAAAGAACGCGTGAAGGAAATGACTTGCTTCGTGAGATGTTAGAGTCTGGAATTATTAAATATGGTGAAGATTTCATGCACTCTATGGAAAATGGAGGATGGGATTTATCTAAAGTGGATATGCCAGGAATGAGAGAGTCTAAAGCTACTTTCGTTTTCGGACAAATGAATGAGCCTCCAGGAGCTCGTGCACGTGTGGCACTTTCTGGATTGTCTATCGCTGAGTATTTCCGTGATGGAGCTGGATCTGATCAAGGAAAAGATGTATTGTTCTTCGTGGATAACATCTTCCGTTTTACGCAAGCAGGTTCTGAGGTGTCAGCACTTTTAGGACGTATGCCATCTGCGGTAGGTTATCAACCAACATTGGCAACTGAGATGGGTGCGATGCAAGAGCGTATTACTTCTACAAACAAAGGATCTATTACATCTGTACAAGCGGTTTACGTTCCTGCGGATGACTTAACTGACCCTGCGCCAGCAACAACTTTTGCTCACTTAGATGCAACAACAGTATTGTCTCGTAAAATTGCTGAGTTAGGTATTTATCCTGCGGTAGATCCATTGGATTCTACTTCAAGAATTTTGACTCCTCATATCTTAGGAAATGAGCATTATGACTGTGCACAAAGAGTAAAAGAGATTCTTCAAAAATACAAACAATTACAAGATATCATCGCTATCCTTGGTATGGAAGAGTTGTCAGAAGATGATAAATTAGCGGTTTCTAGAGCGCGTCGTGTTCAACGTTTCTTGTCTCAACCATTCCACGTAGCAGAGCAATTTACAGGTATTCCTGGAGTTTTGGTTGATATTAAAGATACCATCAAAGGATTTAACATGATTATTGATGGAGAATTAGATCATTTGCCAGAATCTGCTTTCAACCTTAAAGGTACTATCGAGCAAGCGATCGAAGCAGGAGAGAAAATGTTAGCCGAAGCATAAAATCAGTTGGTAGTTTTCAGTTGGTAGTTGTAAAACTTCTAACTTCTAACTTCTAACTTCTAACTTAAAATATATGATTTTAGAAATTGTATCAGCAGAAGCAAAATTATTTAATGGTGAAATTACTTCTATTACCCTTCCAGGTGTAGACGGAAGTTTTCAAATCTTGAATAATCACGCGCCAATTGTTTCGTTACTAAAACAAGGAACTGTAAAAATTGCAGCCAATAGTTTTGATTTTATAAGCGAAGGAGAAACTAAATTTAAAAAAGTTTCTAATCAATTATACACACTTGATATCGAGTCTGGAACAATTGAAATGAAAGACAATAAATTGATTCTTTTAGCAGACTAAGAGAATATAGAATAGAAAAGAAAGCCCAACAATTGTTGGGCTTTCTTGTTTTATGTCATTGATTGTTTTTGGTGATGTTTCCCAATTATGGTCAAGGCCGCCGCTATTAACACTAAATTCTTGACAATGTATTGCCCGATTAATGTTGGATAAAAAAGCGTTGTGTTAAAGCATAATCTAGGAACGATAACTATTGGGAAAAAGGTTACGAACATATGTAGTAACAAAAGCAGTATCACGATAGGCGTCCATTTTTTTATCAAAAGTCCAAAACCAATCATCATTTCTGCTACTCCTAGTAAGGGTATGAAAATGGAAGGTTCAAGCCAATATACGGTTTCTTGAACTAATTCTTCTGCAGGGCTTGTTTCGAAGACTTTTAAAGCGCCAAACCATATGTAAACAATAGCTAATGATACTCTCAGTAGTGTTGCGCTGTAAACGTCTATTTTTCTACTGAATTGGCTATAAAAGGTTTTGAGTTGTGTTTCCATAGTATTTAATTGAATTAAAACCTAACAGGGGCTCAATCCTGTTAGGTTACATTGATAATAAAAGCAATAACCAATTGTTATATTACCAACTTTTTATTTTTGTTCTTTATTCAGCGCCATCTGTTTTGGCTCTTGAAACTGCGAATTCACCAACTGTTTCACCTAGTAGTAATCCTTTTTCACAATCGCTTCTATAGTGAATGGCTCCATATAGTCTTGAATTAGATGCCTCTTTGGCGAAGGCATTGAATTTTTCTTTTGATTCAGGTAAGAGATGTGACAATACTGTTGCTGCAGCTGCGCTAAAGCTGGAATGGCCAGAAACATAGGCAGGGAAATTAGGTATTCCTGTTGTAGTTTTTATTGATATGTCCATTTGTGAAGGTCTTGGGTTGAAATAGAAGTACTTGGCATCCCAACAACTAATGGCGGCATCCATCATAGCAAGGTTAAGTAAAGCCATATTTCTTGCCCAGCGGATTTCACTGTAATTCTGTTGTACAAAATGTTCAGTTGCTATGGCATTCCAATGTCCGGGAGGTGTATAAGTGCCAACACCATCTGCCCAAAAAGTTACAATTCGTTGTTGTTCTTTAGTGAGACTGGTGCTAAATTTTTTTATCTCGGCCAGTTCTTTTGCAAAAGCTTCAGATTTTGTGGATGGTGGTGGTACAGGTCGACTTGCCACAACATCAGCAGGAGTCATTAAAAATGATTTTACATTTCCAAACAATGGTAGCATCGGTGGGCGTTTTGGTGCATCAAGTGAGATCCACGGAGTTTCTCCTTTTGCGATAGCATTGGATTCTAATTGAGCCCATATTGCTGGTGTTCCTATTGCGGCTCCTGCTCCATCGCCAGCGGCTCTTGTTATGAATTTAGCAGCAATTTTTCTTCCTAGAGCAATTCCAGCTTCTACATCACTTCGAACGTTGGCTCCGCTAATGATTCGGTACAATTTTTCTTCATCCGCTTTTTCTTGAATGTAAGCGATTTCTGTAGGGAAAAGCAATTTTAGTAATTCTACGGTTACTCCAGAAAGTACACCGTCTTCAGAAGGATAGGCGGGTAAAGTACTTTTAGGAACTAATACTTGTAAGTTTGCATCTACAGTGTAGGGAGCGGCTCTATTGTATATTTTTTTGTAATGCCAAGCTGAAATTAATGCGTCATATTGTGCTGCGCTAACATACGCATAGGCTCTTGCTGCATAAGGTGGATTTGAAAAGGGAAATTTCGGATACCCAAATGGATTGGCGGCAGAAGGCGCAGGATAAGTTCCGTCTTCGTTTTGATAAGGCGGACGGTTGTGTCTTGCGACTAGGGTTCGCATAATTTCGTTCCAGCGAAGAACGCCGCCTACTCGCCAATAGGCAATGATTTTTTTTTGTTCTTCTGTTATGCCAGCTTGGTAGCTTTTGATTTCGTTAATTTCACGTGTGTAAGCTGCTGTATTTGTTGCTACTGGAACATCGATTGGAAATTCATCTGGTGCTGTTAGTAAAATTGGTTTCCAAGTTCCGCCGTTAGCATCGATATTGGTTGGGTTTAAAGCCTGAAAATTATCATTGCGTTCTGTAACCTCTTCACTACAAGAAAAAACAAATAACGACAGTGCAATGATAAGGCTATTTAAAAGTGATTGGTATAGTTTAGTTTTCATTTTCGGTAGATTTTTTTTCAAAATTGATAATATAAAACAAGCCTCCATAAACGGTTTTGGATTGCCCAACATTTTTACCTTCAGCTACATAATTATACCCGCCAATTATTGATAATTCAGGGATGCTTTTGAGTGTGTATTTTGTATTCAATCCATATCTGATAGCGTTCATAGTATTGCTAGGGAAAGGCATATTATTTTTGGTAATGTCAAAACCTCCTTTTTGTGTAACCCAATTATCAATTATGAATTCAGCAATTAATCGATTAGAGCGATAGCCCATTCTAAAATTAACCGAAATAGCATCAGGCATGTTCACTTTATTGGTATATAGAATTTCGTTGTTGGTTAAGTAGGAATTTCTTTCAATTGTAACGTTTGCTCTTTTTATATAAGCTCCAGAAAGCGTACTGAAAAAATTACCTCTTTGAAAATCTCCCATAATTCGTAAGGTTCCTGTATTGCTTCCAAGGCCCAAGCTAAGGGGTAAGTAATCGATAGCATAATTGGATAGTGGAGTAGAATAGCTCCCAATAAAATAAATGGAATAGGTGTTTTTTCCAATTGTTTTTTCAATTGGCATGTATTTTAAAGTTAAGGAAAGGTCTTGTATTCCTTTTTGACCTTTCATTGTGCCTTCAGAAGCATTTGTTTTTACATAAGGCAAACTAAACAATAGATTCAATTTATCCGAAATTCCGTAATTACCCATAACTGCTAATGATTTTGTGCTTACAGTTCCAAGATTTAAATTGGTTCTTTTGAAATTACCTTCCCAGTAGTTATCCCAACTGCTGTATTGGTATATTGCTCCTGTGCAAAAGTTATTTTTACTCATCATTATCCCGTCAATTTCGGTTTGAGCTTTTGTGTGTAAGAATGTCATTAATAGACAACTTAAAATGATTTTTTTCATTTAAATAATCAAAATGGTTAGTACTGTTTATTATTAGTGAGGAGTGGGTGTAACACTAAATTTTTTGTTCAAATTAAATCGGTACGAGTAGCCAATGTTAATGGAGTAATCTGCAAATGCTGCATCTCCTTGCACGTGAACATATTTACTTGGATCCGTGATTACCGAATTTTGTAAGTTTTGACTAGCGATGTCTGCGGCGCTTTGAATGCGGTTTTTAACTATGTTATAAGGGATAAATAGACTAAAACCATGTTTTCCTATGCGATAGGAAATCCCGTATTCTATGGCAATAACATAACCTGGTCTTCTATAGGCTACTTGACCTCCAAAGACATCATAGGCAGGTATTCCTTCAAACCTTCCTGCTAATGAAATGGATAGGTTTTCTTTTTTATCTACCGCCGCTACTACTCCTAAACGACCAAAATATTGATCGGGTGAGGCGTATATTTCATAGCCTTCGAGTCCTGCTTTAGGTGCAGATTTGAACGAGCCGTTTGATTCTTGAGGATTGAATAAGTAATAGCCATTCAAAAAGCCATAAAGTCTTCCTGATAATTTTCGGAATGCTTGTATTTCAAAGGTATAACCTACGCCACCATCACCTGGTTGAATGGCTTGGTCCATCACTACGTTTTGAGTAGTTCCGTTGGTTTGAGGGGCATTGTCTCTACGATCGTGACTGCCATTGTTAAGTTTTATCCCTACGCCAATCATTACATTTCCTTTGGTAACTTTTGTAGGGTCGAATGCCCAAAAGTTGGCACTTAAACGCACATCGGCTAAACCATCAGCAAAAACACTATACCTTAGGGTGTCTTTGGTTGGAGCGGTTTGTCTCAAAACTTGTGATCGTTCGTAGTGTACGTAAGGAATTGTTGCGTTTAATTGTATTCTATTGGTTAGTCCGTAAGAAAAATTCAAATCTATGGCGTGCGAATATATGTTTACAGCGTTTCCAAGTTCTTTTCCGTTTGCATCGTGTCCGCCACCGGTAGTTTGTCTCTCTAGTTGTTCTTCCTTTCCAACAAAATGGCGCCAAGAATGAAAATACCTGTAGTTCGTGCCTACTTGAAATTCTCCTTCTTCAAGGTTGTATGTATTGGTAGCATTCATATTTTGTCCTCCCATTTGTCTAACTGCAACACAGCCTTGTGCTGCGACTTTAGAAATCAGCAATAAACTGATTATGGGTAAGTAGATATATAATTTGCGTAATAGTATAGGCATAATGATTTATTTTACAGCAAAACATAACTTTTATGCAATCATTCTTGAAAGAACAATTTTCATAATAGTCTCGTTTTCTGTGCTCTACTTTTTTGAAAATAGAGATTGGATTAGTTTAATTTGAAATGTTTTGAACTGAAGAGCTCTTTTTTATTTATTGATGTCAAAACACAGCACTGAATAAGTTGTTGCCAGTGAGAATATGGCCACTATTGTGAGCCTTGGTTTGTTTTGAATCTAATAAAATAAAACGATTAAACTAAGTCTGGAGGGGAATAGGGTAAATTGAAATAGCCACAAACTGGTTTAACGATTTGTGTTTTTTGAAAAGAAGCTCTAGCTATTTGGGGTGTAGAAGGTGTGCTAATTAGTAAAGGTTTTGTAACCAAATAATCAGTTATAAATGTTTTTAGAAGCTTTTTTGCTGGCGACTCTTTTGATGGAGAATCATCAAATAATTGTTGATTTACAAGGTTTGTGAGTTCAGAGCTAATTTTGTCCTGATGCGTGTTTGGCAAATAATATAAGTACAGGATGTTGTTTTTTATACGTTTTTTAAAAACATGATAATACGTATTGTTGATTTCTATGTTTTGATTTACGTATTCAAAGTCGGTATCTTGTACAAAAGAATAAATGGAAGCGTTTACTTCAAGAACTTGGTATTCAGAAGTTGCTTTTTCTTGCATACTAGAGACCCATTGGTGTTCTTCTTTTTGATGAAATAAAAGATAGTACCCTATTACATTGTAGAATAAGGAGGCAATTAGAAATACCGATGCCAAGCGTTTCGTCATGCTCCGAAAGTAAAAAACAAATTGATTGATTTCGTGTTACTTAGTATTTTTTAAGTTTTTTTTAACATTAAAAAAATTGATAGTAAATTTTTATTATTAAAAAATTAAGAATATTTCGCCAATTTTTTTCTAATCACTTGTTTTTATTAAATGACCAAAGCGAATTGTGTTTTTAAAAAAGTCCTTATTTTTGTTGACTATGAAACAGCTTCCTCAGCCTCTTGAACAAAAGTTAGCCGCCAGACAAGAGCAAAATGCGCTTAGAAAATTGCCTTTGGCCAACCAATTAATCGATTTTGCATCAAATGATTATTTAGGTTTTGCAAAATCGGAAGCTATTTTTACAGCCACACACCATTATTTAGTTAATCATAATTGCATAATCAACGGAGCAACAGGTTCGCGATTGCTTTCGGGGAATCATACTTTGTATTCTACTACAGAAACTTTTGTAGCTGCTTTTCATCAAGTGCCATCTGCTTTACTTTTTAACTCAGGCTATGATGCCAATGTTGGTTTTTTTAGTGCTGTACCTCAAAAAGGGGATTTTGTTTTGTATGATGAATTGTGTCATGCATCAATCAGGGATGGGATTCAGCTGTCCAATGCCAAAGCCTATAAATTCAAGCATAACGATTTTGAAGATTTGGAACGACTTATTTTGAAGTTCCAGTCTTTGGAAAATCAGCATTCCAATACCATTTATGTAGTTACGGAAAGTGTTTTTTCTATGGATGGAGACTGTCCAAATTTAGAAGAACTGGTTCAGGTAACCACAAAACATAATTGTTATTTAGTTATTGATGAAGCACATGCGTTGGGGGTTTTTGGTGAAAAAGGAGAAGGATTGGTGCAGTTTTTGGGTTTACAAGAGCATTTTTTTGCTCGGATTGTTACTTTTGGAAAAGGCTTAGGTTGTCATGGTGCTGTTGTGCTAGGTTCTGAGGCATTGAGTAGTTATTTGGTCAATTTTGCCCGAAGTTTTATATACACTACAGGACTTTCTCCACATTCCGTTGCAACAATTCTTAATGCTTATCTGGTGTTGGATGCTAAAGCAGCAGCAATTGGTGAATTGAAAGAGCGAATTAATTTTTTTAATCAAGAAAAAAGCCGCTTCAGTTTGAAGCCGCTTTTCGTTCGAAGTAAATCGGCTATTCAGTCGGCTATAATTCCAGGAAATGCTAATGTAAAAGCCATTGCAAAACAACTTCAAGACAAAGGATTTGATGTAAAACCGATACTTTCCCCAACGGTTCCCGCCGGACAAGAGCGCTTGCGTTTTTGTTTACACAGCTACAATACTGAAGCTCAAATTTCCGAAGTTTTGTATTGTTTGTCGTTGCTTCTCTAAAAAAATTACATTTCATAAGTCTCGTGTTTTCTGGGTTTTTTGAAAAAAATAAAAAAAGTTTGTAACGTTTTTATTTGTTGATTACTTACGAGTCGTAATCAAATAATTAGATATTGTTTTAATCATCAATCATTAACCCAAAAAAATCAAAACCCATGAAAAATGTAAAAACACAATCCCAAAACCAAATCTTTTATGTATTACTTTTTTTAGCTGGAATTAGCTTAGGTTATAGTCTAGTAAAAGAGTTTGTATTTGATAAACCAGAAAACGGTTTATTACTAATCACTGCATGCTGTTTGTTAGCCAGTAATTCCTCAACAAAGAATAAATAGAAGGCTAAAACACAATCATCAATCAATCAAAAAAATCAACAATCATGAAAACAATCAAAACACTTATTTTAGGTTTAGTAACGGTAGCAAGCTTTAGTTTTTCAACACAAGCACAAACCAAAAAAGCAAACGAAAATTCTTTATTATGGGAAATTTCAGGAAACGGATTAGCACGTCCTTCTTATGTATATGGAACCTTACACATGATGTGTGAAAGTGATTTTATCATCAAAGAAAAAGTAAAAAAAGCATTTGATAAATCAACTAAATTAGCCTTAGAGTTAGATTTTGACGACCCATCAGAATTAAAAGCGATGCAAGAAATGAGTGTTAGTAAAGTAGCTTTGAGCACTCTTTTGACTCCTGACGATTATAAAAAATTAGATGTTCTTTTGAAAGAAAAAGTGGGAGTAGGTGCTAGTCAATTTGAGACTACTAGTTTGAGTTCTTTAATGAGTTTACTAATGATAAAATCTTTAAATTGTCCTCCTAAAGTATATGAATTAGAGTTTTTTCAAATGGCTCAAAAACGCAAGATGGAAGTAGTAGGTTTAGAGAAATTTGCGGCTCAAATTGCTACATTAGAGGCGGCTTATCCTCCTCATGAAATGGTTGAGCAGTTGGGAAATTATGACAAAAAACATTTCGATTTATTAACTCAAACCTATAAAAGTGAAGATTTAAAGGCCATTTATGAAATGGTTAATGATCCTAAATTTATGGATGAAAAAAGCAGACCTATAATGTTAGACAACCGCAATAGTAATTGGGTTAAAGATATGCCAGCTATGATGCAAAAAGAAAGTGTTTTCTTTGCCGTAGGAGCAGCGCATTTAGGTGGAGAAATAGGTGTTATTAATTTATTAAGAAAAGCAGGCTATACTGTAAAACCAATTGTAAATTAAAGTTTTGAAAAATAAAGAGCAAGAATTTTTATCCCGGATTGAAAAGCACAAAGGTATCTTGTATAAGGTTTCCAAAATGTATATGGATAACCGAGACGATCAAGAAGATTTGTTTCAAGAAATCATTTGCCAGTTATGGAAAGCTAATGATAGTTTTAAAGGAGAGAGTCAGTTTTCTACTTGGATGTATCGTGTAGCTATTAATACAGCAATAGTATTTTTAAAGAAAGAAAAGAGAAAGGTTGATAAGTACGAAATAGCTTCCGAAAATGTAAAAGAAGATGAAGATGATTCTCATATAAAAGAAAGTCAATTAGATCATTTTTATCGAGCTGTTCAAAAATTGGATAAAATTGATAAAGCTATTATTTTTTACCAATTAGAAGGTTTCTCTCATCGGGAAATTGGAGAAAACTTGGGGATTTCAGAGGGAAATGCCAGAGTGAAATTGAATCGAGCAAAAGAAAAATTAAAAGAAATTATAAAAAATCAAGGATATGGATTTTAACGATATACAATCAGCATGGAACAACGAAAACACAAACAATGTGGTTGTTCCCACTCAATTAGAGAAAGTACAACAGGCCAATACACCGCTGGATAAGATTAAGAAAAATTTGAAAAATGAATTTATTTATCAAATAGTATCAATTGTTCTGATAGGATTTGCACCTTATTTAAATAGATTTCCTGAGCAAGCCATCATACCCTTTTATTTGTTGTTCAGTTTGTTTGTGGCGGTTAGTGCTTATTATTTAATTAAGTTGTTTCTTTTTTATAAACGATTAAACAAAACAGCTTTGAATACCAAAGACAATTTATACGAAACCTATTTTGATATTCGCTTGAATATGGAACTTTACAAGACGTTTGGTTTTGCCTTAACCCCCTTTATGATTTTGTTTTTGGTTGGGGTTTTATATTTTACATTGCCTAATGGTGCAACATTATTTACCGATAGTGCCAATAGTATAGTACTGTTTGTTTCAGTTTTGTTTAGTATGCTGTTTATGGGGGTAGCTTTAGAATGGTGGGTACACTATTATTATGGAAAATACGCTAAAGAAATCCGAACCGTTTTAGACGAGTTAAAAGAAGAATAAATAGTAAAGCAACTTTCGGGTTGCTTTTTTTGTGTTGTAATCATAGTAGGCTTTGTAAATTCTTTGCGAACTTTAAATACAATTTTTTTGCCACGGATTCAACGGATTTTACTGATTATTACTGAAAATTACTTCTGAATTCATTGATAGCGTATAGGTAAGTTTACCATTAATGGAAAGAGATAATGGATTATGATTTTAAAAAAATAAAAAACATAAAGTTTTGTGGTTTATTTTTGTCACCGATTCAATTAATTTCAGATGTAAATTAAGTTTATGGCGTGATTATTACACAGAGGTATTACCGAAGTAATTTTAAAAGTTTATTATGAAGTCTATAATGAACTTGGCTCTGGATTCCTTGAAAAAGTATATCAAAATGCTATGTATTTTGAATTAAAAGAAAAAGGCTTTAAAGTAGAAGCCCAAAAGCAAATTAAAGTATATTTCAAAAAGCAACTTGTTGGAGAGTATTTTTCAGATTTGTTAGTTGAAGATAAAGTAATAGTAGAATTAAAAGCAACTGAAATGTTGATGGATGTTCATATGGCTCAAATAATGAACTATTTAAAAGCAACTGAAATAGAAGTTGGATTGTTGCTGAACTTCGGCGAAGAACCAGAATTTAAACGTATTATATATACAAACGATAGAAAAGTTAATTTAAAAAATCAGCGATAATCCGTTCCATCCGTTTTATCCGTGGCAATTTAGAATATGAAATTATTTATTACAGGAATAGGTACCGATGTGGGTAAAACCGTTGCAGCCACTATCATCACTCAAGCTTTAGAAGCCGATTATTGGAAGCCTATTCAGGCTGGAGATTTGGATCATTCTGATAGTCATAAAGTAAAGGCCTACGTGTCCAATCAAAAGACTGTTTTTCATCCCAACAGTTATGCTTTGCATACGCCTGCAAGCCCTCATTATGCAGCCGAAATAGATGGTATCACCATTGATATCACTCAGATTAAAGAACCGGTAACCGAAAACCATTTGGTGATAGAAGGCGCAGGTGGAATTTTAGTTCCTTTAAATGCAACGGATACGATTGCCGATTTGATTCAACCCGATTATAAAGTGATTGTGGTTTCCCGTCATTATTTGGGGAGTATCAATCATACACTGTTGACTATTGAGGCATTACAAAATCGAAACATTGCTGTCGCTGGAATCGTTTTTTCTGGAGATGAAAATCAAGCAACCGAATCTATTATTTTAAGTAAAACAGGAGTAAAATACATTGGGAGAATTGAACAAGAACCCTATTTTGACACGAATGTCATCGCAGAATATGCCGATTTATTTCGTGAGCAATTATTGAGTTTGTAATTATGAATACAACAAATATTCCTTCTTCTGAAACAATGAAGCTTACAGAAAGAGACCAAAAACATCTTTGGCATCCGTACACTCAACATAAAACAGCGGCTTTACCGGTCGGAATTGTCCGTGGCGAAGCGGCCTTATTGTGGGACGAAAGTGGTAAAGAATATATTGATGCCATTGCATCGTGGTGGGTCAATCCGTATGGCCACTCGAATCGCTTTATTGCGGATGCGATTTATAAACAACTCACCACTTTAGAGCACGTGCTTTTTGGAGGTTTTACGCACGAACCCGCTGTTGTTTTATCCGAGAAATTAGTCGAAATTTTACCTAGCAATCAGCAAAAACTCTTTTTTTCGGACAATGGTTCTACCGCTGTCGAAATTGCGATAAAAGTCGCTTTGCAGTATAACTTTAACCAAGGGATTTCAAAAACAACAATTATTGCTTTTGAAGATGCTTTTCATGGCGACACTTTTGCGGCAATGGCGGCGAGTGGTATTTCGTTTTTTACTGAAGCTTTTCAAGGAATGATGATTGATGTCGTTCGGATTCCTGTTCCAGTGCAAGGAAAGGAAGCGGAAAGTATGGCAGCTCTTCAAAAAGCAATTGCCGATAAAAATTGTGCGGCTTTTATTTTTGAACCTTTAATACAAGGTGCCGCTGGAATGGTGATGTATGCACCCGAAGCCTTGGATAACTTGCTTCAAATTTGCAAAGAAAACCAAGTATTGACCATCGCCGATGAAGTGATGACTGGCTTTGGGAAAACCGGAAAAAACTTTGCTTGCGATTATTTGAAAACGTTGCCCGATATGATGTGTTTGTCTAAAGCCTTGACTGGTGGAACTATTCCTATGGCGATTACGACTTTTACCACGGACATTTTCGATGCTTTTTATGATGATCATATCAATAAAGCCTTGTTTCATGGCCATACGTTTACGGCTAATCCAACAGGTTGTGCTGCTGCTCTAGCCAGCATCGAATTGTTGCAAACCGAAACGATGCAGTCCAACATTCAACGCATTCATCAACGCCATTTGGACTTTCAAAAGCATATTGGTATGTATCCAAAAGTAACCACTACTAGAGTTTTTGGGGTAATTTTCGCTTTAGAAATCAAAACCGATGGAGCAGCGAGTTATTATGGTTCTTTGCGTAATAAGCTCTACGATTTTTTTATTGAAAATGGAGTAATTCTGCGTCCAGTTGGGAATATAGTTTACATTTTGCCGCCCTACGTAATTACCGATGCACAGTTGCAAAAAGTGTATGAAGTAGTTGAAAATGCTTTGGAAATAGTGTAGTTTTTTAAACACGAATTTCACGAATTGGCACGAATTAAAAAAAATTAAAGACATTGTCTTGTCCTGAAATAAGTTTACATAAAAATGTAAATTTATGATCAATCGTGCAGGAACAAACACTACAAAACGTTATTCTAATTATTCGGAGGAATTCAAACGTAAGGTTTGCGAAGAATATATT